>NZ_JBIWAM010000005.1:0-132427 GCF_044760065.1 Pseudomonas sp. NPDC098740
TTACCGACTTTTTCCATGGCTTCGGCAATGATGTCGCCGATGGAGTTGTCGGAGTTGGCCGAGATGGTGCCGACCTGAGCGATGGCCTTGGTGTCAGCGCAAGGCTTGGACAGGGCTTTCAGCTCTTTGACGATTGCGATGGTCGCTTTGTCGATACCGCGCTTCAGGTCCATCGGGTTCATGCCGGCAGCGACGGCTTTCAGGCCTTCGTTGACGATCGATTGAGCCAGAACGGTAGCGGTGGTGGTGCCGTCGCCTGCGTCATCGTTGGCACGGGAGGCAACGTCTTTGACCAGCTGCGCGCCCATGTTTTCGAAGCGATCTTTCAGCTCGATTTCTTTGGCAACGGACACGCCGTCCTTGGTGATGGTCGGAGCGCCGAAGCTCTTCTCGATGATCACGTTACGGCCTTTAGGGCCCAGGGTCGCTTTTAATGCGTCAGCCAGGACGTTGACACCGGCGAGCATTTTCTTGCGGGCGGAATCGCCGAATTTAACTTCTTTAGCAGCCATGATCGATATTCCTTAAATACTTTGTAGTAGCGGGAAAATGAGCGGGGAATCAGCCTTCGATAACAGCGAGGATTTCGTTCTCGCTCATTACCAACAGGTCTTCGCCGTCGACTTTCACGGTGTTGCTGCCGGAGTACGGGCCGAACACAACCTTGTCACCCACTTTAACGGCCAGTGCACGCACTTCACCGTTGTCCAGCACGCGGCCGGTACCGACAGCGAGGATCTCGCCGCTGTTGGCTTTTTCAGCAGCCGAACCTGGCAGGACGATACCGCCAGCGGTTTTCTTTTCTTCTTCGCTGCGACGGATGACGACGCGGTCATGCAGAGGACGAAGCTTCATTGTCGATCTCTCCTAATTGTGGTTTTCATCGGCCGGTGTATTCCCGGCGGGTTTAACAAATCCGGCGGTGCCGGGTGCGGTTCGTCGAGCGAACCGCGGAAGTCTGTCTGGCGTAATCGCCAGAAACCTTGCGGTGACCGTTACATAAGGGCGCATAAGCTTATTACAAGGGCGAGGACGCAAATTTTTTCAGGTTGCTGCCCCACAAACGAACACGGCACCCGAAGGTGCCGTGCCGGTGTAGCGGATTACTTGGTATCGCGGTGTTCGAATTCGCCTTCGATCACGTTGGGCTCACGGCCCAGCGGCTCGCGGGTCGCAGGGCCGCCGCCACCTGGCTGAAGGTCGTCGGCGAACGCACGCTGACGGATTGCCGCCTCTTCGGCACGCTGGCGCATTTTATTGGCCAACAGTCGACGAGAGATCGGCAGCAACATGATCAGACCCAGCACGTCAGTGACGAAGCCCGGCAGGATCAACAGACCACCCGCCAGTGCCAGCATCAAACCTTCGAGCATGGTCTGGGCCGGCAACTCGCCGCGGTTCAGGCTTTCCCGAGCACGCAATGCGGTTGCCAGACCAGCGATACGCAGCACGAACACGCCGAGCATCGAGCCGAGAATGACCAGCAGCAGGGCCGGGAAAAACCCGATCGCCCCGCTTACCTTGACGAATACGAACAGCTCCAACACCGGGAACAGTACAAAGAGCAATAAAAAAGGGCGCATCAAATGGTTCCTCAACGCAAGAATGCCTTGCCAGTCTTCCCTAGATGACGTCGCCGATTCGTGAATTCAAGCGTCGGCCACTTCATTTTTCGGCCAATGTTCGGCGTGAGCCAGGAAAACCAAGGCTTCGCGTACTTGTGTCGGCGTATTACACGGCGTTTGAAACGGCAACCAATAGAGCCCCTGGCCAATGCGCAGGTGCATGCCTTCGGTATCGATACCCGCCAGTTGCGCCGGCTCGGTTTTCGGCAGGCCTGCCAGTTCGACGTAGTGGGCGATGGCTTTCGCGTGATCGGCATTCATGTGCTCGACCATGCTCGCTTCGGCCTTACCGGCAAATGGGTTGGTCAGGGTCAGTTGATCGACCCAGTGAATCGCACCGAAGCCGCCGATGTAACGGTGACGTACCGGCTTGAGCACCCAGAAATCGAAATCGTGGGCCTTGTGGTAGCTCTGTGAATCCGGGAAATAGCGGTAGTAACGCTCAGCCGCCGCTTCGATGGCTGACTCGTCCTCGAGCTTTTCTGCTTCGGCGAGGTAGGTCAGGCGACCAACGGCTTGCACATCTTCGGCCCCGCGCTCGCCCACAAACAGTGAGCATTTTGGATCTTTCTGCAGGTTGTGGGTGTGCTGGGCGATACGGCTGATAAGGATCAGCGGCCAACCCTGTTCGTCCAGACAGTACGGAACCACGGAGCCAAACGGGAAACCGGGCATCGCCTTGGAGTGTGTCGAGAGCACTCCACGGTATTCCTTGAGAAGCAATTCTCGGGCATTCTTGGCCGCTTCAACGCTCAATTTATGACTCCTTATTAGAATCCGTCAAAAAAACGGACAGGCGCCTGGGGATAAGTTCCAGTACGCCATCGGGGCAGTTCTCATGTGCAGCCAGGCCGCATCAGGTGCAGATCGAGAGGCTACTCTCTAAAAGGAAACCACTCCTCTGACCTGCTATTGGGGCATGCGAATGCAACTCACTGACAAAGTAATCATTATCACGGGCGGTTGCCAGGGTTTAGGCCGTTCCATGGCCGAGTATTTCGCCGATAAAGGCGCGAAGCTGGCGCTAGTGGACCTGAACCAGGAAAAGCTCGACGACACCGTCGCCGCTTGCAAGGCTAAAGGCGTCGATGCTCGCGCTTATCTGTGCAATGTCGCCAATGAAGAGCAAGTGACCCACATGGTCGCCCAGGTTGCCGAGGACTTCGGCGCGATCCATGGCTTGATCAACAACGCCGGGATCCTGCGCGATGGCTTGCTTATCAAGGTCAAGGACGGCGAGATGACCAAGATGAGCCTGGCCCAGTGGCAGACGGTCATCGACGTCAATCTGACCGGCGTATTCCTGTGCACCCGTGAAGTCGCGGCCAAAATGATCGAGCTGAACAACAGCGGCACGATCATTAATATCTCGTCGATCTCCCGCGCTGGCAACGTCGGCCAGACCAACTACTCCGCCGCCAAGGCCGGTGTCGCCGCGGCGACCGTGACCTGGGCGAAGGAATTGGCACGCTACGGTATTCGTGTGGCAGGCATTGCACCGGGCTTTATCGAAACCGAAATGACGCTGAGCATGAAGCCTGAGGCGCTGGAGAAGATAACGTCCGCGATTCCACTCAAGCGCATGGGCAAGCCTGAAGAGATCGCCCATTCAGCGGCGTACATTTTCGAGAACGACTATTTCACCGGTCGGATTATGGAGTTGGATGGCGGGTTGCGCATCTAAAGCCACTGCAAAACAAATGTGGGAGCGAGCTTGCTCGCGATAGCGGTAGTCCAGTCAACAAATCTGTTGAATGTTAATCCGTCATCGCGAGCAAGCTCGCTCCCACAGAGAAGCGTATTTCAGTTCATTAATCGTCGCTGATCGTGATGTTCGGCATGGCCGGTGTCGCCGCTTCCTGCAACACGATCCGCGCGCCGACATGGCGGGCCAGTTCCTGGTAAACCATCGCAATCGGGCTGTCAGGCTCGGCGATCACCGTTGGCTTGCCGCCGTCGGCCTGTTCGCGGATGGCCATCGCCAGCGGCAACGAAGCCAGCAGCTCGACGCCGTACTGGTTGGCCAGCTTCACACCACCGCCCTCACCGAACAGATGCTCGGCATGCCCGCAGTTGGAGCAGATGTGCACGGCCATGTTTTCCACCACGCCCAGCACCGGGATGTTGACCTTGCGGAACATCTCCACGCCCTTGCGCGCGTCCAGCAATGCCAGGTCCTGCGGGGTCGTGACGATCACCGCACCGGCCACCGGGACTTTCTGCGCCAGGGTCAGCTGGATGTCACCGGTGCCTGGTGGCATGTCGATGACCAGGTAATCCAGGTCGCCCCAGGCGGTCTGAGTGACGAGTTGCAACAAGGCGCCGGAAACCATCGGCCCGCGCCAGACCATCGGCGTGTTGTCATCGGTCAGGAACGCCATGGACATGACTTCGACACCGTGGGACTCGATCGGAATAAACCACTTCTGATCCTT
This sequence comes from Pseudomonas sp. NPDC098740, assembly GCF_044760065.1. NCBI lineage: Bacteria > Pseudomonadati > Pseudomonadota > Gammaproteobacteria > Pseudomonadales > Pseudomonadaceae > Pseudomonas > Pseudomonas sp. NPDC098740. The sequence goes on from NZ_JBIWAM010000005.1 coordinate 4,061, forward strand.
GACCTTGGGTCGGGTGCCTTCAGGGATGCCGAACATGATGCCTTGGCTCGGTCCGTAAATATCCGCGTCGAGGATCCCGACCTTGGCGCCTTCGCGGGCCAGGGCCAGGGCCAGGTTGGCGGCGGTGGTCGATTTGCCCACACCGCCCTTGCCGGACGCCACGGCCACCACGTTCTTGACGTTGGCCAGCCCCGGGATCTGCGCTTGAGCCTTGTGCGCGGCAATGACACTGGTGATCTCGACGCGGGCGATGGTCACGCCGTCCAGCCCTTCAATGGCCATTTGCAGCAACTGCGCCCAGCCACTCTTGAACAGGCCGGCGGCGTAACCCAGTTCCAGCTGGACGCTGACGCGATCCCCCTGAATATCGATGCCGCGCACGCACCCGGCGCTGACCGGGTCCTGGTTCAGGTAAGGGTCGGTGTATTGGCGAAGGACGGCTTCCACCGCTGCGCGATTGACGGCGCTCATGGGCAACTCCGATAGCAAGACTGGAAAATCAGGCGAGTATCCTAACCGTTCTGTCGCCCGGACGGCATGCTTTCAGGATGTGACAAATAACCCATGGTCGAATGCTACCTGTAGCAGCTGGCGAAGCTTGCGTTCGGCGGCGCAGCCGTCGCAAACCCAGGCACCGCGGTGTGCCAGGCAAATCAGGGTGACAGAATTGGCGACGGCTTCGCCGCCGAACGCAGGCTTCGCCAGCTGCTACAAAGGTCCGCGGAGGCTGGCCTTGGGGGTGAAAAATATGCGCTGGCGCTTTATAGTGGCCGACCTCCGTTTCATCAAGTAGCCGAGCCCCATGTCCGAGCCACGCAAGATCCTCGTCACCAGCGCCCTGCCCTATGCCAATGGTTCGATCCATCTTGGCCACATGCTGGAATACATCCAGACCGATATGTGGGTGCGCTTCCAGAAGCACCGCGGCAATCAATGCATTTATGTCTGCGCCGACGACGCCCACGGTTCGGCCATCATGCTGCGCGCGGAAAAGGAAGGCATCACCCCCGAACAACTGATCGCCAACGTCCAGGCTGAACACAGCGCCGACTTTGCCGAGTTCCTGGTGGACTTCGACAACTTCCACTCCACTCACGCCGAAGAAAACCGTGAGCTGTCGAGCCAGATCTACCTGAAGCTGCGCGACGCCGGGCACATTGCCACGCGCTCGATCACTCAGTACTTCGACCCGGAAAAGAAAATGTTCCTGGCCGACCGCTTCATCAAGGGCACCTGCCCGAAATGCGGCACCGAAGACCAGTACGGCGACAACTGCGAAAAATGCGGTGCGACCTACGCGCCGACCGACCTGAAGGATCCGAAGTCGGCGATCTCTGGCGCCACTCCGGTGCTCAAGGATTCCCAGCACTTCTTCTTCAAGCTGCCGGACTTCCAGGAAATGCTGCAAGCCTGGACCCGCAGCGGCACCCTGCAAGAGGCCGTGGCGAACAAGATCGCCGAATGGCTGGATGCCGGCCTGCAACAGTGGGACATCTCCCGCGATGCGCCGTACTTCGGTTTCGAAATCCCCGACGAGCCAGGCAAATACTTCTACGTCTGGCTCGACGCGCCGATCGGCTACATGGCCAGCTTCAAGAACCTCTGCGACCGCACGCCTACACTTGATTTCGACGCGTTCTGGGGCAAGGATTCCACCGCCGAGCTGTACCATTTCATCGGCAAGGACATCGTCAACTTCCACGCCCTGTTCTGGCCAGCCATGCTCGAAGGCGCCGGTTTCCGTAAACCGACCGGTATCAACGTACACGGTTACCTGACCGTCAACGGTCAGAAAATGTCCAAATCCCGCGGCACCTTCATCAAGGCCCGGACCTATCTCGACCACCTGTCGCCGGAATACCTGCGCTACTACTACGCGGCGAAGCTGAGCCGTGGCGTCGATGACCTGGACCTGAACCTCGAAGACTTCGTGCAGAAGGTCAACTCCGACCTGGTCGGCAAAGTCGTCAACATCGCCAGCCGTTGCGCCGGTTTCATCCACAAAGGCAACGCCGGTGTACTGGTGGCGGGTAATGCCGCGCCGGAACTGACCGAAGCGTTCCTCGCCGCAGCGCCGAGCATCGCCGAAGCCTACGAGGCTCGCGACTTCGCCCGTGCCATGCGCGAGATCATGGGCCTGGCCGACCGCGCCAACGCCTGGATCGCCGACAAGGCGCCGTGGTCGCTGAACAAACAGGAAGGCAAGCAAGACAAAGTCCAGGCCATCTGCGCCTTGGGCGTCAACCTGTTCCGCCAGCTGGTGATCTTCCTCAAACCGGTGCTGCCGCTGCTGGCCGCCGACGCCGAGGCGTTCCTGAATGTCGCGCCGCTGACCTGGAACGACCACGCTACCTTGCTCAGCAACCATCAGCTGAACGAGTTCAAACCGTTGATGACCCGTATCGACCCGGTGAAAGTGCAAGCCATGAGCGACGCCTCGAAAGAAGACCTGACCGCCAGCGCTACCGACACCGGCGATGCTGCGCCCGCCGGCAACGGTGAACTGGCCAAGGATCCGCTGTCGCCGGAGATCGAGTTCGACGCCTTTGCCGCTGTCGACCTGCGCGTCGCCCTGATCCTCAAGGCCGAACACGTGGAAGGTGCCGACAAACTGCTGCGCCTGACCCTGGACATCGGTGATGAGCAACGCAACGTGTTCTCCGGGATCAAGAGCGCTTATCCGGATCCGTCCAAGCTCAATGGTCGTCTGACCATGATGATCGCCAACCTCAAGCCACGGAAAATGAAGTTCGGCATCTCCGAAGGCATGGTGATGGCGGCCGGCCCTGGCGGCGAAGAAATCTACCTGCTCAGCCCTGACAGCGGCGCCAAGCCAGGTCAGCGCATCAAGTAAGGCTCTGCTGTAAACCGATCCCGCAGTCGTGCCTGGCGCGACTGTGGGATTTTCATGTCTGGCCCACCCTCCGTCCTTGCCGGATAATGCCTAAGCTTTTTAGACCGCTCCGTTAAAAAGCCCCGTTCTTGCCGGCACGATCATGACCGAAATTGTTCTTACGCTTATCAGCGCTGCCCTGATCAACAACCTCGTGTTGCACTGGCCGCTGGGCGTCGATCCGCTGCTGGGCAACGAGCATCGGCAAGTCCACGCGTTGGGCCTTGCGACGATGTGTTTGATGCTGATCGTCGGCACGCTGGGCTACTCGACCTACCGTTGGTTGCTGGTCCCGCTGGAGCTGACGTCGCTGCGCCTTTTCGTCTTCCTGCCATTAAGCGTTCTGCTGATTGGCCCGCTGCTGAAAGTGCTTTCCCGGTTACTTCCAAAGCTTGCGTTCGATGGCCTCTGGCCCCTGCTGCTGGGCAACGCCGGCGTACTCGGCCTGACGTTGCTCAACGCTCAGGACGACAAAGGCTTCTTCCACGCCACGGCCCTGAGCCTGGGTGCCGGGCTGGGTTTCTGGCTGGTACTGAGCCTGTTCAGCGACTTGCGCCAACGCACAATCGAAAATGATATCCCCCTGCCCTTTCGCGGCCTGCCCATCGACCTGATCGGCGCCGGACTGATTGCAGTGGCCTTTCTCGGATTCAGCGGACTGATCAAAACATGAGTCTGATTCAACGCATCGACGCCCTCTTGCCGCAGACCCAATGCGGCAAGTGCGGCCACCCCGGATGCAAACCGTACGCCGAAGGCATTGCCAGCGGCGAACCGATCAACAAATGTCCGCCGGGCGGCAGCGAGACCATCGCGGCCTTGGCCGAGCTGTTGAAAGTGCCGGTGCTGGAACTGGACGTCAGTCGCGGTTCGGCCCCGGCGCAGATCGCCTATATTCGTGAAGCGGAGTGTATTGGTTGCACCAAGTGCATCCAGGCCTGCCCGGTGGATGCCATTGTCGGCGCGGCGAAATTGATGCACACGGTGATCGTCGATGAATGCACCGGGTGCGACCTGTGCGTAGCGCCGTGCCCGGTGGATTGCATCGAAATGCGGCCGTTACCGCTGGACACGGTGCTGCCGATTGTCGGCGGCCTGGCGTTCAGCCTTGATGAACATCGCACCCGGGCGGCCAAGCGCAATCACGCGCGACGCCGATTTGAACAGCGCAACGCTCGCCTGCGTCGCGAAGAAGAACAGAAAATCGCCGAACGTCAGGCCCGAGCCCAGCGCGCCGTCCAGCACAGTGAGGTAGCGACACTCGACCCGGTTCAGGTCGCTCTTGAGCGAGTCCGCGCACAGAAGGCAGCGAACGCGGATGCGGCGTTGAAAAAAGCCAAGATCGATCTGGCGATGAGTCGGGCGCAACTGAACAAGTCACTCAAGGCGTTCGGGCATCCGCCGACCTTCGAACAGCAATCGCAGCTGATCGTCCTGCAACAGCAGTTCGAGGCAGCCGAACAGGCGTTGGCGAAACTGGAAAGTACTGCACCGCCAGCCGCGCCCCCCGTCGTTCCGGCGAAAAATGCGCAGCTGAATCGGGCAAAGATCCAGTTGGCCATGCGCCGCTCCGAACTCAAGAAAGCCCATGCCAGCGAAGCCCCTGCTGAGCAGATCGAAGCCCTGGAACTCGCGGTGAATGAAGCCGAGCGTCAGGTGGATGCCTATGCCGCCCCTTGAATCGGTCGACGAACGCCTCCAGCAAGCCATGAAGCTGGTATTGCTGGCCACCGTGCCGGGAACGCTGGTGTTTTTCTGGCTGTATGGCTGGGGCGTGTTGATCAACCTGATTCTGACAGGTGCTACCGCACTGGCCGTTGAAGCGACCGTGTTGCGCTTGCGCAAGCTTGCGCTCAAGCCGACTTTGAGCGACGGCAGTGCGCTAATCAGCGCGACGCTGTTGGCTCTGGCCTTGCCGCCTTATTGTCCGTGGTGGCTGACGGTCTGTGCCGCGGCGTTCGCGATGGTGTTCGGCAAACACCTGTATGGCGGCGTTGGCAAGAATCCGTTCAACCCGGCAATGCTAGGCTTCGCCCTGGTGCTGGTGACCTTTCCCCAACCGATGACCCACTGGCCGTCATCCCATGGTCTGGACCTGATCGGCGGCTTGCAGCAGGTGTTCGGGTTCAGCCTCGGTCAGAAGCCAGATGCCTGGGTCCAGGCCACGGCGCTGGACAGCCTGCGGATCAACAAAAGCCTGACCATGGACGAACTGTTTGCCGCTAACCCGGCGTTCGGCCACTTCGGCGGCCGAGGCATGGAATGGGTCAACCTGGCCTTCCTGGCAGGTGGCGCGTTTCTGCTGCAACGACGGGTGTTCAGCTGGCATGCGCCGGTCGGCATGCTGGCCAGCCTGTTCATCATCAGCCTGCTGTGCTGGAACGGCTCGGGCTCCGACTCACATGGTTCGCCGCTGTTTCATCTGTTCACTGGCGCGAGCATGCTGGGTGCATTCTTCATCGTCACGGAACCGGTGTCCGGCGCGAAAAGCCCCGGCGCGCGACTGCTGTTCGGTGCGGGCGTCGGGCTGCTGACGTACTTGATTCGTACCTGGGGAGGTTATCCGGACGGCGTCGCCTTTGCCGTGCTGTTGATGAACCTCTGTGTGCCGGCGCTGGAGCGGTTTGCCGCCTCCAGACTGGAACGGGGTGCGCCATGAGCCGAGCGTCGAGCGTTGTGACCCTGGCGTTGCTGGCAGCCCTGGGGATTGGTGCGACTTACCTCCTGCAGCACACCAGTGCGCCGCGCATTGCGGCCGAACAGCGCCTGATCGACAGTCGTAACCTGCTGGACCTGCTCCCGGCTGAAAGCTACGACAATCAGCCGCTGGAACAGCCGCTCCCCCTCGAAAACACCGACTTGGCCAACAGCACGCTGCTAGGTGGCTACCTGGCAACCAAGACAGGCCAGACCAGCGCCGTGTTGCTGCGCAGCCAAACCCTGGGTTACGAGGGTTCCATTGAATTGCTGATTGCCATCGGCACAAACGGCAAGGTGCTGGGCGTAAAAACGCTCAAGCAATCCGAAACTCCGGGGCTGGGCGGTCGACTCGCCGACTGGCCCAATGCCTGGCTTCAGGCTTTTTCCGGAAAGTCCCGAACCGAACCTGCCGACAATGGCTGGGCCTTGAAAAAGGATCAGGGGCAATTCGATCAAATGGCGGGGGCGACCATTACTTCGAGAGCGGTCATCAACGCCATCCATGACGCGTTGCGCTATTTCGACGAACATCAGCAACAGTTGATCGGGAGCAGCGCTCATGAATAAGTCATCGACGCTGCAGAATTCGCTGATGCTTGCACCGCTGATCGGTGCCACGGATTCATTAGTGTCCGCTGTGGGCTTGTGGCTGATGTTCATCGTGGTGATCAGTGCCTTTGGAGTGAGCATGGGCGCCTTGCGATCCCGACTTGTCCCGGCGACACGTTTGCTTGCCAGCGTCCTGCTGGCGGCCACACTGACCAGCTGCACGGAACTTGCCGCGCAAGTCTGGTCGCTGCAATGGCACCAGCATGTAGGGTTATATGCAGGATTGATTGCCTTGCAATGCGTTGTGCTGGAACACACCGGTTTTTTCCAGAGCGCCTGGCGTGTTCGCCTGCGCCTGTGTGGCTTGTTCGGCGCGTTGATGGCGGGCCTTGGCTTGCTGCGCGAACTCATCGGCAGCGGGACACTAGGCAGCCATCTGCCATGGCTAGCCGGCACTGCGCAAGGGGACTGGCAAGGCTGGGTGCTGACTACCGACGGTGGTTTGCACCTGGCCACCCTGGTCCCTGGCGGATTCATTCTGCTGGGACTGCTGATCGCCGCACGTCAGGCCTGGACCCGCTCGACGCCCCCACACTGACCGCCTTCGAGGAAACGCACTGCCCATGAATGCCGCAAAACGTCTGGAAATTTTTCGCCGATTTCACGAAGACAACCCGGAACCGAAGACCGAACTGGCCTACTCCTCGCCGTTCGAATTGCTGATATCCGTGATTCTCTCGGCGCAGTCGACCGATGTCGGCGTCAACAAGGCCACCGCCAAGCTCTACCCGGTGGCAAATACACCGGCGGCGATTTATGCCCTGGGTGTCGAAGGTTTGTCGGAATACATCAAGACCATCGGCCTGTTCAACAGCAAAGCGAAAAACGTGATCGAGACCTGTCGCTTGCTGGTGGAACGTCATGGAGGTGAAGTGCCGCAAACCCGTGAAGAACTGGAAGCGTTACCCGGCGTCGGCCGCAAGACCGCCAACGTAGTGCTCAATACCGCATTCCGTCAGTTGACCATGGCCGTGGATACGCATATTTTCCGGGTCAGCAATCGTACCGGCATTGCTCCAGGCAAAAATGTGGTCGAGGTTGAGCAAAAACTGATGAAGTTCGTGCCGAAGGAATATCTGCTGGATTCCCATCACTGGCTGATCCTCCACGGACGCTACGTTTGCCTGGCCCGTAAGCCTCGCTGCGGCAGTTGCCGGATCGAAGACTTGTGCGAATACAAGCAAAAGACGTCGGACGATTGAGGCACTATTAGGTTTTTCGATTTATCGATTGAAAAAATCTTTTTTACCCGCCGGGAGATTATCGATATAAGGAGCGCCAAAGGCAGTCTTAGCCTGGAGTAACACTATGAGCACTGGCAAAGAGCAATTGGACGTAGAAGACGACTTCACCCCTGTTGAGGCTGATGATGCTGAACCGGTGGTTGAAGTGGCGAAGACCAACCTGAGCAAACGCCGTACCATCGACAATCTGTTGGAGGAGCGCCGACTGCAAAAGCAATTGGCCGATTACGATTTTGACCTATGACACCTAAAAGCCTCCCGAAACGGAGGCTTTTTACTAAGTGCCGCCTGATGCCCCCCGCTCATCGCGCTTCGTCAAACGCTGGGGCAGTCACACCAGACCATTGCGTTGAGCCAATTCGATCAGGTCGACCAGGGAGCGGGCATTGAGCTTCAACAACAGACGAGTCTTGTAAGTACTGACGGTCTTATTGCTGAGGAACATTCCGTCGGCGATCTCCTTGTTGGTCTTGCCTCGGGCCAATTGTTGCAAGACCATCATTTCCCGTCCCGACAGTCGATCTACCATATCGGCTTCACTGGCGTTCCCCAAACTGGAACGTACGGTATGCAAGGCTTGATTCGGAAAGTAACTGTAGCCTGACAATACTGCCTTTATTGCACTGAGCAATTCAGTGAGATCCTGTTGCTTACAGACATACCCTGCAGCACCCGATTGCATGCAACGCATAGAGAAATGCCCGGGTGCCTGGGAAGTTAGTATCAGTACTTTCATGGGCATTGCTGTCGATGTCAGACGCGCAATGACTTCCAGCCCATCAAGTTTTGGTATTCCAATATCCAGGATGACAATATCCGGCATATGCTCACGGGCAAGTTGCAACGCATCCACGCCATTATCTGTCTCTGCAATAACCTCGTAGCCGTGACGCTCCATTAGCATACGTACCGCAAGACGAATGACGGGGTGATCATCCACGATCAGCACTTTATTCATGGGCAAGTCCAATTTTCGCTGTTCGAATTTTTAGAGCCCGCACGATAGCCTAGTCGTTTCACCCATGGCATGCCGCCCCCCTCGGCCACCCACACCGAGAGACATTCCCTACAGACATTAAAGAATAGTCTTACAAAATTCCCAAAAATACCGTGGGGGTAAAAATTTTATCAACCTGAAAACATTTTGATTATCCGCCGTTTTTTTGTTTCTGTTTACAACCAGAAAACCAAATAGCAGGGTTCGTCGCAAGAGATCCAACGAATACTGACTATTGAGCTACCCTTAAAAGTAACTGATATTTACCACTTGAAATCCCATACCCCAAATACCGCACATCAAGGTTGTAATAAAAAAATCACACCAGGCAACACTTCAACAACAAACTCAATCCATCACCACCTAAAACTCTACAACAGAGGTACCCGCTACACACTCAATACCGTTACTATCGAACCTTCGAAATCTAAAACTCAAAAGGAGTACTGCACAAATACAAACACCGACCACTTAGTTATTAAACTGAAAACCAAAAACATTAATCAATAGAGAAAAAACAATACCCCCATGAGAAAAAGACATGATCAAATCAAAGAAAAAAATTATCAACCCCATGACAGTTATTGCAATATTTGCCGCTATTTCTGAAACATCAGCCGCCGTCTCACTGCCCTTTCTCGACAACAAGGAGCGGGAGCTCTATGTCTGGTTCCTGATCAGCTTTCCTTTTTATTTGCTTTTTCTTTTCTTCGCCACACTCAACTTCAACTACCGGTCGCTGTACGCGCCATCCGATTTCGGCAAGGGAAAGCATTTTATAAAAGTGATGGACAACACTGATCGCGGTCAGCGGCCCGATAACCTGAAGGCCCCTCCCGCCCGGATCGATATTCAGACGGGCCTCTCGGCTCTACAGCACGTTTGCATGGCCGAGCAGCTAAAAAACCTGCACATCGTCGATGCGCGGTGGCTAAACAAGAAAATGGAATTCGGTGCATGGATTGAAAAAAACCGGCACCCACAGGGAAGCCCTGCACAAGTGATCGTATTTCTCACCTGTACCGATTCGGAGGCACTACTTAAGGAAAGCGCAAGCAAGCAATCAAAACAGGCAAAGAATCGCAGCGGACCAACGCTTTGCATTGCTTACAATTTGAATTCACACGGCCTGACGATTCTTGATCACTCTTTTTACCTGACACGCAGCAGGTAACGCTTGAAGAGCATTCAGAGAGAGGAAACAGAAGGAAGGTATTACAGATACAAAAAGAGCGCTGATAACACGATGTTCGGCAGGAAAACTCCCCCTATTCAGAAATTGTGGCCTTGTCACCGACAAGGCCACAACTCTCGTTCCACTACGGTCAAAGGTCTCAGAAAAGCTTCCGGCCTTTGTTCGCCGCAATACGCATGCGCAACGCGTTGAGCTTGATGAAGCCCGCCGCGTCGGCCTGGTTGTAGGCGCCGCCATCTTCTTCGAAGGTCGCGATGTTGGCATCGAACAACGATTCGTCGGACTTGCGACCGGTGACGATCACGTTGCCCTTGTACAGCTTCAGGCGCACAACGCCGTTCACGTGGGCCTGGGACGCGTCGATCATCTGTTGCAGCATCAGACGCTCAGGGCTCCACCAGTAACCGGTGTAGATCAGGCTGGCGTATTTAGGCATCAGCTCGTCTTTGAGGTGAGCCACTTCGCGGTCCAGGGTGATCGATTCGATCGCACGGTGGGCGCGCAGCATGATGGTGCCGCCTGGGGTTTCGTAGCAGCCACGGGACTTCATGCCCACGTAACGGTTCTCAACGATGTCGAGACGGCCGATACCGTGTTCGCCACCGATACGGTTCAGGGTCGCCAGCACGGTAGCCGGGGTCATTTCGACGCCGTCCAGTGCAACGATGTCGCCGTTGCGGTAGGTCAGTTCCAGGTATTGCGCTTTATCTGGAGCCTTCTCCGGGGAGACGGTCCATTTCCACATGTCTTCTTCGTGCTCGGTCCAGGTGTCTTCAAGCACGCCGCCTTCATAAGAGATGTGCAGCAGGTTGGCATCCATCGAGTACGGGGATTTTTTCTTGCCGTGACGCTCGATCGGGATGTTGTGCTTTTCAGCATAATCCATCAGCTTCTCACGGGAGAGCAGGTCCCATTCGCGCCACGGAGCAATCACTTTCACGCCTGGCTTCAAGGCGTAGGCGCCCAACTCGAAACGAACCTGGTCGTTGCCCTTGCCGGTGGCGCCGTGGGAAATGGCGTCAGCGCCGGTTTCGTTGGCGATTTCGATCAAGCGCTTGGCGATCAACGGACGAGCGATGGAAGTACCCAGCAGGTACTCGCCTTCGTAAACGGTGTTGGCGCGGAACATAGGGAAAACGAAATCGCGCACGAACTCTTCGCGCAAGTCGTCAATGTAGATCTCTTTCACGCCCATGGCCTGTGCCTTGGCGCGCGCAGGTTCGACCTCTTCGCCCTGACCCAGGTCAGCGGTGAAGGTCACGACTTCACAGTTATAAGTATCCTGCAGCCACTTGAGGATCACCGAAGTGTCCAGGCCGCCGGAATACGCCAGAACGACCTTGTTTACGTCCGCCATGCCATCACTCCACGGGGTTCTACGGAAAGCCGTCAAGTCTACCGCTCATGCAGGATAATTTACAGAGGCGCGACAGCTTATGACGACGAAGCGACAGATTATGTCGAGTGAGCGACGATAACAGCGGGTTCAGGAGGTCGACGCGGCGCTCGCCGATGCAGTGGCCTGAGGGGCCGGCTTTTCGGTGGGCGCAACGCGCGCGAGGTGCACATTGACCCGACGGTTCTTCGCCCGGTTGGAGGAATTGGTATTGGGCGCCAACGGATAACGCTCGCCGTGAAAGCGCACGGTGACCTGCGATTCCTGAATGCCGTTGGCCTTGAAGAACTCCATGACTGCCAGGGCCCGACGCCGCGACAAATCACGATTGGTCAGGCGGTTTCCGCTGTTATCGGAGTGGCCATCGAGCTCGATGTGGTTGACCGTCGGATCAGCCTTCATGAACTCCAGCATCACTTGTAATTGCGCCTTGGCCTGCGCGTCGAGATCGATGCCTTCGCCGGGGAAGCCGATCTGCGATTGCTTAACCTGCTCGAAATTCTTCGGCAGCAGCTTCGCCACGCAGCCCTGATAGTCGTTGAATGCCTTGCTGAACTTGACTGGCAACAGACGCACTTCCGACACACGGCCATCGCCCGAGTAATGTCGAACGACCGGACTGCGGCCATCCATCAGGCCACTGATCAAGCGGCCAGCCTGAACTTGCGAACTGTTGAACAACACATTGCCGCTGCCGATTCGCACAGAACCGAGGTTGATGTCGCCACGCCCCGGCTGCCAGGGTGCAGCCGCCGCCAGCAAGGTGGCCGAACCGCCGCCGATCATCGAGTTATAGGCCTTCAGACGGAACGTCGCTTGCTCGCCAGCGCGACGCACGAATTCGCCCGAACCAAAATCAGTGATCGGCTGAGTCAGGCGGCATTCGAACTTGTCACCTTCGACCGTCCACTCGATGCTCTCCAGACGGGTCTGGAAAGTGAGCGCCATCGCAGGAAGGCTGGCAAACACGCTGAGCAAGGCTAAATAACGCTGGCGCACGGGAGGCTCCACTGGCTTCTACAACAAAAAGACCGACACACAGATGTTTACGGCATACCTGTTGGATATCGGAAGCTTCCTGCAAAACTTGATAGCGAGTGCCTGGAAGAGTCTTTTCCGGTAGCATTCCCCTCAGTTTGACCCGCCTGGAATCCCCTCATGTCCGACCGCCTGACCCTGCTGCGTCCCGACGACTGGCATATTCATCTTCGCGATGGTGCTGTGTTGCCCAATACAGTCGCGGATGTCGCGCGCACCTTTGGTCGCGCCATCATCATGCCCAACCTGGTACCTCCGGTGCGTAACACCGCCGAAGCCGACGGCTATCGCCAGCGGATTCTCGCTGCACGCCCGGCTGGCAGCGGCTTCGAACCGTTGATGGTGCTGTACCTGACCGACCGCACCCAGCCCGAAGAAATTCGCGAGGCCAAGGCCAGCGGCTTCATTCACGCCGCCAAGCTGTACCCGGCCGGCGCGACCACCAACTCGGACTCCGGTGTCACCAGCATCGACAAGATTTTCCCTGCACTTGAGGCCATGGCCGAAGTCGGGATGCCCTTGCTGGTTCATGGTGAAGTCACCCGTGGCGATGTCGACGTGTTCGATCGCGAAAAATTCTTTATCGATGAGCACCTGCGTCGTGTGGTCGAGCGCTTCCCGAGCCTCAAAGTGGTGTTCGAACACATCACCACCGCCGACGCCGTGCAGTTCGTCAATGAAGCTTCGGCCAATGTTGGCGCGACCATCACCGCGCATCACCTGCTGTACAACCGCAACCACATGCTGGTGGGCGGGATTCGGCCGCACTTCTATTGCCTGCCGATCCTCAAGCGCAACACCCATCAGGAAGCCCTGCTCGACGCCGCCACCAGCGGCAGCGACAAGTTCTTCCTCGGCACCGACTCGGCGCCCCATGCCCAGCACGCCAAAGAAGCCGCTTGCGGCTGTGCCGGTTGCTACACCGCTTATGCAGCGATCGAGATGTATGCCGAAGCCTTCGAACAGCGCAACGCGCTGGACAAGCTCGAAGCCTTCGCCAGCCTGAACGGCCCGCGTTTCTACGGCCTGCCGGTGAACACCGATCGCATCACCCTGGTCCGCGAAGAGTGGACCGCCCCAACCAGCCTGCCATTTGGCGAGCTGACCGTAATCCCGCTGCGCGCCGGTGAAAAACTGCGCTGGCGCCTGCTGGAGGAACACGCGTGAGTGAAGACCATTTCGACGACGAACAGGACGGTCAAGGCGGCGGAGGTGGTTCACGCCACCCGATGGCTGAGCGCTTCCGTGGATACCTGCCAGTCGTTGTCGACGTTGAAACCGGTGGTTTCAACTCTGCCACTGACGCCTTGCTGGAAATTGCCGCCACCACCATCGGCATGGACGAAAAAGGGTTTGTGTACCCCGACCACACCTACTTCTTTCGCGTAGAGCCTTTTGAAGGCGCGAACATCGAAGCGGCCGCTCTGGAATTCACCGGGATCAAACTCGATCACCCGCTGCGCATGGCAGTGAGTGAGGAAGCAGCGCTGACCGACATCTTCCGCGGCATCCGCAAGGCACTGAAAGCCAACGGTTGCAAACGGGCGATTCTGGTCGGGCACAACAGCAGCTTCGATCTGGGCTTTCTTAACGCCGCCGTCGCGCGCCTGGACATGAAACGTAACCCTTTCCATCCGTTCTCGAGCTTCGATACTGCAACCCTGGCCGGTCTGGCTTACGGCCAAACCGTACTGGCCAAGGCTTGTTCAGCAGCCGACATCGACTTCGACGGTCGTGAGGCCCACTCGGCTCGCTACGACACCGAGAAGACGGCCGAGCTGTTCTGCGGCATCGTCAATCGCTGGAAACAAATGGGCGGCTGGGAAGACTACAACGACTGATCGTTGGGTTTATCCCGCCCATAAAAAACCGGCCTAAACGGCCGGTTTTTTTATGCCTCAAACGTGCCTTACAGCGCAGCAGCGTTCTCGGTCAGGTAAGCCGCGACGCCTTCGGTCGAAGCGGTCATGCCTTTGTCGCCTTTTTTCCAGTTGGCAGGGCAAACTTCGCCGTGCTCTTCGTGGAATTGCAAAGCGTCGACCAGACGGATCAGCTCTTCAATGTTACGGCCCAGCGGCAGGTCATTGATGATCTGCGAGCGGACAACGCCTTTGTCGTCGATCAGGAACGCGCCACGGAAAGCCACACCGCCTTCGGACTCAACGTCGTAAGCCTTGGCGATTTCGTGCTTCAGGTCGGCAGCCATGGTGTAGCGAACTTCGCCGATACCACCATTGTTGACCGGGGTGTTGCGCCAGGCGTTGTGGGTGAAGTGCGAGTCGATAGAAACGGCGATCACTTCAACGTTGCGTGCCTTGAAGTCAGACATGCGGTTGTCCAGAGCGATCAGCTCGGACGGGCAAACGAAGGTGAAGTCCAGTGGGTAGAAGAACACCAGGCCGTATTTGCCTTTGATGGCCGACGACAGGGTGAAGCTGTCTACGATTTCGCCATTGCCGAGTACGGCCGGTACGGTGAAGTCAGGGACTTGTTTGCCTACGAGTACGCTCATTGGATATCTCCTGGTGTAAAAACGTGAAGTTCCGGGTTTGCGCCAGCCTGCCACCTTCAGGCGACAGCCCTGTGACACGAACCCGCTTCATAAGGACCGGCCATCATACACTGCGTTTTTGACCTGTCCTTAACGGTTTTTTGTCAGGGGAAATGCAGTCGACGGGTTTTCCTCGTGATCGATGCTGAGAGGAAACCGTTCGTCAGCCCTGATCAAAGCTTTCAGAAACCACTTTGACAATCATTCTCGTTAACATTAAGATCCATCGCAATTGAGTCACAACCAGCGACGGTTTTCACTTATGTATGTTTGCCTCTGCACTGGCGTCACCGACGGTCAAATCCGCGAAGCGATCTATGAAGGTTGCTGCAGCTATAAGGAAGTCCGTCAGGCCACCGGCGTAGCCAGCCAATGCGGCAAATGTGCCTGCCTTGCCAAGGAAGTGGTCCGCGAAACCCTGACCAAATTGCAATCGGCCCAGGCCGCGATTCCGTACCCTGTAGAATTTACGGCCGCGTAATTAACGTATTTCAAAGAACCGGACTTGATGTCCGGTTTTTTTATGTCTGAAAATCAATCGCTTACGCTCTAGACGCGGAACACAAACATTCTTATTCCGATTAATTTTCACTTAAGTTTCAATAACTTAGGTTTGACACTCTTAATTACGCGGCTCAAACTCTGCCTTATAGACAGCTACTTAGGGCAGGACCCCATCATGAAAGGCGACGTTACAGTCATCCAGCATCTCAACAAAATCCTTGCCAATGAGCTGGTCGCGATCAATCAATACTTCCTGCATGCACGCATGTACGAAGATTGGGGCCTGAACAAGCTCGGCAAGCACGAATACCACGAATCCATCGACGAGATGAAGCACGCGGACAAGCTGATCAAGCGCATCCTGTTCCTTGAAGGCCTGCCGAACGTCCAGGACCTGGGCAAGCTGCAGATCGGCGAACACACCAAGGAAATGCTTGAATGCGACCTGCGTATCGAACGCACCGGTCATGCGGATCTCAAAGTGGCTATCGCTCATTGCGAAACCGTTGGCGACTTTGGTAGCCGTGAACTGCTTGAAGATATTCTTGAATCCGAAGAAGAACATATCGACTGGCTGGAAACCCAACTGGGCCTGATCGATAAAGTCGGTCTTGAGAACTATCTGCAGTCGCAGATGGGCGAAGAGTAGGAGCTGTGTAGGAGCTGTCGAGTGCAACGAGGCTGCGATCTTGGCGATAGCAGCGGCGACACCGACATAACTTATCAAGCGCAATAAAAAGCCCCGCTCCTCTTTCGAGGGCGGGGCTTTTTAGTTGCTGGAGATCAAAAGATCGCAGCCTCGTTTCACTCGACAGCTCCTACAGGGGAGCCAATCGTCTTAGGCTTCGGTCTTGTTGGCAGCAGCAGCTTCGACAGCAGCCTTGATGGTGGTTTGCAGCGAACCGTCTGCAGCCATCTCGGTCATGATGTCGCTACCGCCGACCAGCTCACCGCCAACCCACAGTTGCGGGAAGGTTGGCCAGTTGGCGTATTTTGGCAGGTTGGCGCGGATTTCCGGGTTCTGCAGGATGTCCACGTAAGCAAATTTTTCACCACACGCCATCACGGCCTGCGCGGCTTTCGCAGAGAAGCCGCACTGCGGGGCATTCGGCGAGCCTTTCATGTAAAGCAGAATGGTGTTGTTAGCAATCTGCTCTTTAATCGTTTCGATGATATCCATGGAGCACCTCGGCTGAACTTTCCGACTCAGTGGTCGGCACGGTGGCGCATTGTAACGGAAACCCGAGCACCCTGCTCGGTCTCCCCGACAGACTTGATCAAGCCGCCGCCACGGTCACTGGCACACCGTTCAACGCCGCATTGCCCGACAACTCATCGAGCTGACACTCGTCGGTCAAGTCATTGGCGCTGGAACCCGGCTGACCACTGGCAATAGTCATCTGCACACCTGGCCGCGCATGGCCCCAACCGTGCGGAAGGCTGACCACGCCTTTCATCATATCCAGACTGCCGAGCACTTCAACTTCGATCTCACCGACCCGCGAACTGACCCGCACGCGCTGCCCATCGCTGAGCCCACGGCTGGCCAGGTCATCCGGGTGCATCAGCAATTGATGGCGCGGCTTGCCCTTCACCAAGCGGTGATAGTTGTGCATCCACGAGTTGTTACTGCGCACATGACGGCGGCCGATCATCAGCAACTCATCGGCCGCTGGTGCTTGCAAGGCTGCAAAGCGCGCCAGGTCGGCAAGGATCGCTGGTGGCGCAGTCTGGACGCGCTGGTTGGCGGTTTTCAGGCGTGGCGCCAGGTTAGATTTCAGCGCCCCGAGATCGACACCATGAGGGTGATCGAACAAGGTCGCCAGCGACAATTTCTGTTCCGAAGCATCGCCATACAACCCCCCCCGTAAGCCACGGTCGATCATCTGCGCTGGCGGGATCGTCGATTTCAGCTCCTTGCCAGTCTTCGCAGCAAACGCCTTGGCCAGCCCCACGAAAATCTCCCAGTCATGCAACGCACCTTCAGGTTTGGCCAGGATCGCGCGATTGAACCGACTGACGTTACGCACCGCAAACATATTGAAAGTCGTGTCGTAATGATCGTTTTCCAGGGCCGAGGTGGACGGCAGAATCAGGTCGGCATAACGCGTGGTTTCATTGATGTACAGGTCGATGCTGACCATGAACTCCAAACCGTCCAGCGCCTGTTCCAGTTGTCGGCCATTGGGCGTCGACAGCACCGGATTACCCGCCACGGTAATCAGCGCGCGGACCTGCCCTTCCCCTTCGGTAAGCATCTCTTCGGCCAGCGCCGAGACCGGCAGTTCTCCACCATATTCAGGACGCCCGGACACCCGGCTCTGCCACAGATTGAAATGCCCACCTGAGGTGGACGCCACCAGGTCCACCGCAGGTTCGGTGCACAACGCCCCTCCTACGCGATCGAGATTACCGGTGACCAGATTGATCAGTTGCACAACCCAATGACACAAGGTGCCGAACACCTGGGTCGAGACACCCATGCGGCCGTAACAGACCGCTGTCGGCGCCGCCGCAAAGTCTCGCGCCAGTTGGCGGATCTGTTCGGCGGGCACCGCGCATAGTGGGCTCATGGCCTCGGCGGTGAAATTCGCGACCGCCTCCCGCACCTCATTTAGACCGTCCACCGGCAAATGACTGTCGCGGGTCAGACCTTCAGCGAACAAGGTATTGAGCAGTCCGAACAACAACGCCGCATCGCCACCGGGGCGCACGAACAGATGCTGGTCGGCAATCGCCGCGGTTTCGCTGCGGCGCGGATCGACCACCACCACTTTGCCGCCGCGGGCCTGAATAGCCTTCAAGCGCTTCTCCACATCCGGCACGGTCATGATGCTGCCGTTGGAGGCCAGCGGATTGCCGCCGAGGATCAGCATGAAATCGGTGTGATCGATGTCCGGGATCGGCAACAGCAAACCGTGGCCGTACATCAAATGGCTGGTCAGGTGATGGGGCAACTGGTCGACTGAGGTCGCGGAAAACCGATTGCGGGTTTTCAACAGGCCGAGAAAGTAGTTGCTGTGGGTCATCAGCCCATAGTTGTGCACGCTGGGGTTGCCTTGATAGACCGCCACCGCGTTCTGTCCGTGACGCTCCTGAATCGCCGCCAGACGTTCAGCTACAAGGCTGAAGGCGTCTTCCCACTCGATGGGTTGCCATTCACTGCCGACCCGTAGCATCGGCTGACGCAAACGATCCGGATCGTTCTGAATATCTTGCAGGGCGACGGCCTTGGGGCAGATGTGCCCGCGGCTGAATGTATCCTGAGCGTCACCCTTGATCGAGGTGATCTGTACCGCGCCTTCGACCTCGGTGGTTTCGATGGTCAGGCCGCAGATGGCTTCACACAGGTGGCACGCACGGTGATGGAGAGTCTTGGTCATGGCCAGTCTCTGTCTTGTTCTGGGCGGGCATTATCGGCCGCGGGAACAAAACTATGGCGCCTGATCCACTGCTGCGCCAGCGACGTTCGTCTTGTGAATCGGCGGCCATCAGGCCAGCCGATGACCGCCGGGGATCAGTTCGGCGGCAGCCTCGGCGGCGCCTGCAACTGGATCTCCTGGATGGTTTCGATCTGCTCTTGAGCGACATGAACACCGGTGAGTTCGCCGATCAGCCGCCAGTGCTCGTCGAGCCCGGTGCTGATGGTTGCCATGCGGTCGATCATCCGCCGGCCGGCAGCCTTGGTCACTTCGTCTTCACTGCGCATCAACTCGAAGGACATCGAGGTGATGGACGCGGTGAGGTGGGTCAGCGAGCGAGCCGTGAGGCCGAGTAATTCCATTAACTGTCGTTCTTTCGATTCCATTCCGAAGGCTTCCTGCGTCGTTCGTGCGTTAGTTATAACCCGCCGCTTTGCATTAGCAAATGTTTCAGACCAGACACATCCCTCAATCCTGAGTACAAATGTTTCGAATGACAGGCCAGAAACCGACCGTCGCTACGCCTTCCCCGCCTCGTTTGATTGCAAAGCCCCGCGACCCCAGTGTACAAATGACGGGCTGCTGTCAGGAAACAGGCTTCAAAAGCGCTACTGCGGTCATCCCGTAGCCCCTCTGAAATCCCCTAAACACCGTAGCCTATTGGAAAAACGCGACATTTAATGTCAATATCGCGCCTTCCCCTATTTCGTCGCCCCGTGCGGCTTACGCCGCAGGTCTCGCCCGTTTTTCAGTTAAACAAGGCTTTGAGTATCTGCGGTCTGTTGCAAAAAGGTAGTCAATGATGAGCGCAAGGCACTTTCTCTCCCTGATGGATTGCACGCCCGAAGAGCTGGTCAGCGTGATCCGTCGAGGCGTTGAGCTCAAAGACCTGCGTAACCGCGGCGTACTGTTCGAGCCTCTGAAAAACCGCGTGCTCGGGATGATTTTCGAGAAGTCCTCGACCCGCACCCGTATTTCGTTCGAAGCCGGCATGATCCAGCTCGGTGGCCAGGCGATCTTCCTGTCGCCGCGCGACACCCAACTGGGCCGTGGCGAGCCGATCGGCGACTGCGCGATCGTCATGTCGAGCATGCTCGACGCCGTGATGATCCGTACCTTTGCCCACAGCACCCTGACCGAATTCGCCGCCAACTCCCGCGTGCCCGTGATCAACGGCCTGTCCGATGACCTGCACCCGTGCCAGTTGCTGGCCGACATGCAGACTTTCCTCGAACACCGCGGCTCGATCCAGGGCAAAACCGTGGCCTGGATCGGCGACGGCAACAACATGTGCAACAGCTATATAGAAGCGGCGATCCAGTTCGACTTCCAGTTGCGCGTCGCTTGCCCGGAAGGCTTTGAACCCAACCCTGAATTCGTGGCCAAGGCCGGTGATCGGGTCACCATCGTCCGCGATCCGAAGGATGCCGTACGCGGCGCCCACCTGGTCAGCACCGACGTCTGGACCTCCATGGGCCAGGAAGAGGAAACCGCCAAGCGCCTGAAACTGTTCGCTCCGTTCCAGGTCAACCGCGCCCTGCTCGACCTGGCCGCACCGGACGTGCTGTTCATGCACTGCCTGCCGGCCCACCGTGGCGAGGAAATCAGCGTCGACCTGCTCGATGACCAGCGCTCCGTCGCGTGGGATCAAGCCGAAAACCGTCTTCACGCACAAAAGGCCCTGCTCGAGTTTCTCGTCCCGCCTTCGTACCACCACGCATGAGCCATCCATTACTGCTGAACCTGCGCAACCTCGCCTGCGGCTATCAAGACCAGCGGGTCGTGCAGAACCTCAACCTGCACTTGAATGCCGGCGACATCGGTTGCCTGCTGGGCTCGTCGGGTTGCGGAAAAACCACCACCCTGCGGGCGATTGCCGGTTTCGAACCGGTTCACGAAGGTGAAATCCAGTTGGCGGGCGAGACGATCTCCCGCGCCGGCTTCACCCTCGCCCCGGAGAAACGCCGGATCGGCATGGTGTTCCAGGATTACGCACTTTTCCCGCACTTGAGCGTGGCCGAGAACATCGCCTTCGGGATCCGCAAGCACCCGCAAAAGGATCGCGTCACCGAAGAGTTGCTGGAACTGGTCAATCTGAAAAACCTCGGCAAGCGCTTCCCGCATGAGCTGTCCGGTGGTCAACAGCAGCGCGTCGCACTCGCCCGCGCCCTGGCGCCGGAACCGCAACTGCTGCTGCTTGACGAACCCTTTTCCAACCTTGATGGCGAGCTGCGACGCAAGCTCAGCCATGAGGTGCGCGATATCCTCAAGGCCCGCGGCACCAGCGCGATTCTGGTGACCCACGACCAAGAAGAGGCCTTCGCGGTGAGTGATCATGTGGGGGTTTTCAAGGAAGGTCGCCTGGAGCAGTGGGACACGCCTTACAACCTGTATCACGAACCGCTGACGCCGTTTGTCGCCAGCTTCATTGGCCAGGGTTATTTCATTCGTGGCCAGCTGAGCAGCCCCGAGTCGGTGCAGACCGAATTGGGTGAGTTACGCGGTAATCGTGCCTACACCTGGCCGGTTGGCGGTGCGGTGGATGTATTGCTGCGTCCGGACGATATCGTTTATGCACCGGACAGCACTTTGAAGGCGCGAATTGTCGGCAAGTCTTTCCAGGGTGCGTCCACCTTGTATCGCTTGCAGTTGCCGACCGGCGCGCAGCTGGAATCTATTTTCCCGAGCCATGCCGATCATCAGGTGGGTTCAGAGGTCGGCATTCGTGTCGCGGCTGAACACCTGGTGCTGTTTCAGGCATCGGGCAGCACGGCGGCGCAGATTCTGGCCGTCGAATCCGGTGTGCGCCGCTACAGCAGCGCCCACTAAACCATCGCTAAAAGATCGCAGCCTTCGGCAGCTCCTACAGGCGCACACACTCCAATGTAGGAGCTGCCGAAGGCTGCGATCTTTTTCGGGGTTAACCGAGCATCAGCGTTCCGCTTGCAACGAGCGCCGCATTCCCACCGATTTTCACCCGATCCCCTTCCAGCCGACAGAACAACGCCCCGCCTCGAGCCGAACGCTGATAAGCCGTCAGGCTCGACTTGCCCAAACGTTTCGACCAGTACGGAATCAGGCTGCAATGGGTGGAACCGGTCACCGGATCTTCGTTGATGCCGATCGCCGGCGCGAAGTAGCGTGAAACAAAATCATGCTTGCTGCCCCTGGCCGTGACAATTGCCCCCGGCCACGGCAGCTTCGCCAGCGCCGCCATGTCTGGCTGACATTCGAGCACCGCCTGCTCGGATTCCAGCACCACGAACAACTCGTTCGACCCCAGCACATCAACCACTTCCACACCCAGCGCGCGCTCGACATCCAGGGTCACGCCCACTTCCGACGGAATGAGCGCCGGAAAGTCCAGCCACAAGCGCTCACCCTCACGGCTCACGCTTAGCGGGCCGGACTTACAGACGAAGTCCAGACGCTCGACCGGCTCTTTGTAGATTTCAAACAGAACATAAGCGCTGGCCAGGGTTGCATGACCGCACAACGGCACCTCTGTGGTTGGGGTAAACCAGCGGATGTGCCAGCCCTGCCCTTCGCGCACCACGAAGGCGGTTTCGGCGAGGTTGTGCTCGGCGGCGATCTTCTGCATCAACTCATCGGCAAGCCACGCATCCAGTCGATAGACCATCGCCGGGTTGCCACTGAACGGCCGATCACTGAACGCATCGACCTGATGAAACTCAAGCTGCATAACCTTCTCCCTTTGTCAGGCCACCGAGCATGAAGCTGCCGGCAACGCGGCACCAGTGACAGAGCCCGTAAATTTGCACCATACAGCGCCGGGCTGATAGTCCGCGTCAGGCACGACCGATATCAGCGAACTTCGCCTGGGTATGTTCGGCCAGCACCGCGGGTGCCAATTCGACTTCCAGCCCACGTCGCCCCGCGCTGACAAAAATGCTGGCAAAGGGCTGAGCTGAATTATCGATAAAGGTACGCAAGCGCTTTTTCTGTCCCAGCGGACTGATGCCGCCCAAGAGGTAACCGGTGGATCGTTGCGCAGCGGCAGGATCGACCATTTCGACTTTTTTCACGCCCGCAGCATGCGCCAGGCCCTTTAAGTCCAGACTTCCGACGACCGGCACCACGGCCACCAGCAATTCACCTTTCTCGCTGGCCGCCAGCAAGGTCTTGAACACCTGCGCCGGATCCAGCCCCAGCTTCTCCGCGGCCTCCAGCCCGTAGGACACTGCCTTCGGATCATGTTCGTAACTGTGCACGCGATGTTCGGCACGAACTTTTTTCAACAAATCCAATGCGGGGGTCATGACAGCTCCAGACTGGGCGGCAGTAGAAAAATACTGCGCTGGATTCTAGGTCATTGATCAATAAAAGGCTCTATTTCGGCGCTATTTCAAAGGCTTGGCGGCGCCTTATGCCGTTCGTCCACCTTCGGCCTGCCGCGTGAACGATGCGGTCATTCACGTGACTAATAGTTCGATTGTGACTGACGGTTCACTTTCGACCTTTGACAGCAGCGTTTCTTGTCTATATTTTTTCGAATCTGAATACTGTACGAATGCTCCTATCGCACCACCCAGCAGTAGGCCGAGAACAGGATGGGGATCCTGCCTCGGTGAAAATCGCGCTTTTGACCATGATGCAAAAGCGCCAGACAACAACAAAAACGAGGTTTTCAATGACAACTGCTTTACAACAACCGTCACTCTCAAGCCAATGCATGGCCGAATTCCTGGGTACTGCGCTGCTGATTTTTTTTGGTACAGGCTGTGTTGCCGCGCTCAAGGTCGCGGGTGCCAGCTTCGGCCTTTGGGAAATCAGCATCATCTGGGGGGTCGGCGTGAGCATGGCGATCTACCTGACCGCCGGCGTTTCCGGGGCTCATCTCAATCCCGCCGTCAGCATTGCCCTGAGCATTTTCGCTGACTTCGAAAAGCGCAAACTGCCTTTCTATATTCTCGCCCAGATCGCTGGGGCCTTCTGTGGAGCGTTGTTGGTTTACACGCTGTACAGCAATTTATTCTTCGATTACGAACAAACTCACCATATGGTTCGTGGTACTCAGGCCAGCCTCGAATTGGCGTCGGTGTTTTCCACCTTCCCCAACCCGGTCTTGTCCACGGCACAGGCCTTCCTGGTTGAGGTGATCATCACTGCCATCCTGATGGGTGTGATCATGTCCCTGACCGACGACAACAATGGCTTGCCAAAGGGTCCGCTCGCTCCGCTGCTGATCGGCCTGCTGATTGCCGTGATTGGTAGTTCGATGGGGCCGCTGACCGGTTTTGCGATGAACCCGGCGCGCGACTTCGGTCCTAAACTGATGACTTTCTTCGCTGGCTGGGGTGAAATTTCCTTCACCGGCGGGCGCGATATCCCGTATTTCCTGATTCCGATTTTTGCACCGATTGTCGGTGCCTGCCTCGGTGCTGCAGCTTATCGCGGGCTGATTGCCCGTCATCTGCCCAGCGCCCTAGCTGCTACAAAGGACGCAGCACCGGCCATTGACGGCAAACCAAGAACTTCTTGATACCGTTGGCGTGTGATCCTGCCAATAAGATCGCGCGCCGGACCTCACTCCCTTTTTTCGTCCAAGGCAATCGACATGACCGACACTCAGAATAAGAACTACATCATTGCCCTCGATCAGGGTACGACCAGCTCCCGCGCGATCATTTTCGACCGCGACGCGAACGTGGTCTGCACCGCCCAGCGCGAATTCGCACAGCATTACCCGCAAGCCGGCTGGGTTGAACATGACCCGATGGAAATCTTCGCGACTCAAAGCGCCGTGATGGTCGAGGCCCTGGCTCAAGCCGGCCTGCATCACGACCAGGTCGCCGCCATCGGCATCACCAACCAGCGCGAAACCACCGTGGTCTGGGACAAGACCACCGGCCGCCCGATCTACAACGCGATCGTCTGGCAGTGCCGCCGCAGCACCGAGATCTGCCAGCAGCTCAAGCGCGACGGTCACGAGCAATACATCAGCGACACCACCGGCCTGGTCACCGACCCGTACTTCTCCGGCACCAAGCTCAAATGGATCCTCGACAACGTCGAAGGCAGCCGCGAACGTGCGCGCAAAGGCGAACTGTTGTTCGGCACCATCGACAGCTGGCTGATCTGGAAATTTACCGGCGGCAAGGTCCACGTCACCGACTACACCAACGCCTCGCGCACCATGCTCTTCAACATCCACACGCTGGAGTGGGACGCGAAGATGCTGGAGGTGCTGGATATTCCGCGCGAGATGCTGCCGGAAGTTAAATCCTCGTCCGAAATCTACGGCCACACCAAAAGCGGCATCGCCATCGGCGGTATCGCGGGTGACCAGCAAGCGGCCCTGTTCGGCCAGATGTGCGTCGAACCCGGCCAAGCGAAAAACACCTACGGCACCGGCTGCTTCCTGCTGATGAACACCGGCGACAAAGCCGTGAAATCCAAGCACGGCATGTTGACCACCATTGCTTGCGGCCCGCGCGGCGAAGTGGCTTACGCGCTGGAAGGTGCTGTGTTCAACGGTGGTTCCACCGTTCAATGGCTGCGTGATGAACTGAAAATCATCAACGACGCCCACGACACCGAATACTTCGCCAACAAGGTCAAGGACAGCAACGGCGTGTATCTGGTACCCGCCTTCACCGGCCTGGGCGCTCCGTACTGGGACCCGTATGCCCGTGGCGCGCTGTTCGGTCTGACTCGCGGCGTACGCGTGGATCACATCATTCGTGCAGCCCTTGAGTCGATTGCCTACCAGACCCGCGATGTTCTGGACGCCATGCAACAGGACTCCGGCGAACGCCTCAAGTCTTTGCGCGTGGACGGCGGTGCGGTAGCGAACAACTTCCTGATGCAGTTCCAGGCCGACATCCTCGGCACTCAGGTCGAGCGTCCGCAAATGCGCGAAACCACCGCACTGGGCGCGGCTTACCTGGCCGGTCTGGCGTGTGGTTTCTGGGGCAGCCTGGATGAGTTGCGCGGCAAGGCTGTGATCGAACGCGAATTCGAACCGACCCTGGACGAAACCGCGAAGGAAAAACTCTACGCCGGCTGGAAAAAAGCCGTCAGCCGCACCCGCGACTGGGAACCGCATGAAGGCGCTGAATAAGCCAAGCTGAGTACTCGTATCTGTATGTCCAAATAGCGTGAAAGCGTAGCGAGCGAAGGTAAGACAAGGCAAAAACAGGCGAGGACGCGGAGTTTACGAGGTTGTAAATGAGCAGTCCGAGCCTGTTTTTAACGCAGGATTGCCGAGCGCAGTAGCTTTCACGTTATTTGGAAACTGGTAGGGAGCAGATTCCTGCGTCATCATGGGCAAATTTTGCACGGCAGCCCAAAGGAAGCCCCATGAATCTGCCTCCCCGTCAGCAGCAAATCCTCGAACTGGTCCGCGAACGCGGCTACGTCAGCATCGAGGAAATGGCTACGCTGTTCGTCGTTACACCGCAAACCATCCGCCGCGATATCAATCAGCTCGCGGAAGCTAATTTATTGCGTCGCTACCACGGCGGCGCAGCTTACGATTCCAGCGTCGAAAACACCGCCTATGCCATGCGTGCGGATCAGATGCGCGATGAAAAGCAGCGTATCGGTGAAGCCATTGCGGCTCAAATCCCGGATCACGCCTCGCTGTTCATCAATATCGGCACCACCACCGAATCCATCGCCCGGGCGTTGCTCAATCACAATCACCTGAAGATCATTACCAATAACCTGCATGTAGCCTCGATGCTCAGCGCCAAGGACGACTTCGATGTCCTGCTGACTGGCGGCAACGTGCGGCGTGACGGTGGCGTGGTCGGTCAGGCCAGTGTCGACTTCATTAACCAGTTCAAGGTTGATTTCGCCCTGGTCGGCATCAGCGGTATCGATGAAGACGGCAGTCTGCTGGACTTCGACTATCAGGAAGTTCGGGTGTCCCAGGCGATCATCGCCAATGCCCGACAGGTCATCCTCGCGGCTGACTCCAGCAAATTCGGGCGCAACGCCATGATTCGTCTGGGGCCGATCAGTTTGATTGATTGCCTGGTGACCGATCAGCAACCTGTGCCGGCGTTGGCGCAGTTGTTGAGTCAGCACAAGATTCGGCTCGAAGTCGTTTAAGGCTTTCAGCCTCTAAAGATCGCAGCCTTCGGCAGCTCCTACAGGTTCACTCACCCCTGTAGGAGCTGCCGGAGGCTGCGATCTTTTGCTTTTAATGTTCGAAAATTTTCCTTTCGTGGCCCTTCGATCAGTATTTTCAATCGAAGTTAACTGGCTGTGGGCGACTTTATGGGCTACCATTTTCGCAAATGAACATTAATGTTCGAATTCCAATACCGAAAATCATAAAAGCCCGAGGCTAGCCGATGCCCACTTCTACCTTGCCTACGCCCCCTCTCGCTGAGATCTACGATATCGCCGTCATCGGTGGCGGGATCAATGGCGTAGGGATCGCAGCGGATGCCGCCGGTCGCGGTCTTTCGGTGTTTCTTTGCGAAAAAGACGACCTCGCCAGCCACACCTCGTCAGCCAGTAGCAAGCTTATCCACGGTGGCTTGCGCTACCTTGAACATTACGAATTCCGTCTGGTGCGCGAAGCCCTGGCCGAACGCGAAGTGCTGCTGGCCAAGGCCCCGCACATCGTCAAGCAGATGCGCTTCGTGCTGCCGCACCGCCCACACCTGCGTCCGGCCTGGATGATCCGCGCCGGTCTGTTCCTTTATGACCACCTCGGCAAACGGGAAAAACTCGAAGGCTCGAAAAGCCTGAAGTTCGGTCCGGACAGCCCGCTGAAAAGCGAAATCACCAAAGGCTTCGAATACTCCGATTGCTGGGTCGACGATGCTCGTTTGGTGGTGCTGAACGCCATGGCCGCCCGCGAAAAAGGCGCCCACGTTCACACCCAGACCCGTTGCGTCAGCGCTCGTCGCACCAAGGGAATGTGGCACCTGCATCTGGAACGCGCCGATGGCAGTCTGTTTTCGATCCGCGCCAAGGCACTGGTAAACGCCGCCGGCCCTTGGGTCGCCAAGTTCATTCGTGACGACCTGAAGATGGAATCGCCGTACGGCATCCGCCTGATCCAGGGCAGCCACCTGATCGTGCCGAAGCTGTACGAAGGCGAACACGCGCACATTCTGCAAAACGAAGATCAGCGCATCGTCTTCACCATTCCGTACCTGAACCACTTCACCCTGATCGGCACCACCGACCGCGAGTACACCGGCGATCCGGCTGCAGTTGCGATCACCGAAGGCGAAACCGATTACCTGTTGAAAGTGGTCAACTCCCACTTCAAGAAACGCATCAGCCGCGACGATATCCTGCACAGCTATTCCGGTGTTCGCCCACTGTGCAACGACGAATCCGACAACCCGTCGGCCGTCACCCGCGACTACACCCTGGCATTGTCGGGTACCGGCGAAGAAGCGCCGCTGTTGTCGGTGTTCGGCGGCAAGCTGACCACCTACCGCAAACTGGCCGAGTCGGCGCTGGCGCAACTGGCTCCGTACTTCAAAGACATCAAGCCGAGCTGGACCGCCAGCGCTACCCTGCCGGGTGGCGAAGACATGACCACCCCGCAAGCCTTGTGCGCCTTGATCCGTGACAAGTTCGACTGGGTGCCGACCGAAATCGCCCGCCGCTGGGCCACCACCTACGGCAGCCGCACCTGGCGCATGCTGGAAGGCGTGCAGAATCTCGGCGATATGGGCGAACACATCGGCGGCGGGCTCTACACCCGTGAAGTCGATTACCTGTGCAGCGAAGAATGGGCAACCACCGCGCACGACATTCTGTGGCGCCGCAGCAAGCTGGGCCTGTTCACCACCCCGGCGGAACAGCAGAAACTGGCGGACTACCTGAGCACGGTCGAGCAGAACCGCAGCAAGATCGAAGCGGCCTGATCGCAATCCGCTTAAACGAAAGCCCCTGAATCTGACGATTCAGGGGCTTTTTTGCAGGTGCTCATTGCGCCAGATGAAGCAACAGGAAATCAATGAACGCCCTCGATTTGTGGGGCAAATGCGGACTGTTGGGAAACACCACGTTGACGGACTGCGAGGGCAGCGAATAGTCGGGCAACAGGCGAATCAGCCGCTCGCTGGCAATGTCGTCCTTGACCACCCAGGCTGGCAGCACCGAGACGCCCAGCGACGACAACGTCATGGAGCGGATGGCCGTGGAAGAGTTGGATTCAAACTGATTGATCCCGTTGATCTCGACAGCCCCCAATTGCGGATGGCGCAAGGTCCACTGGGTCGGTGCCTGCAGGTTGCTGTTGGCGATCCACGGCACCGAGTTCAGGTCCTGAGGATTCTGCACCGGATGACGCGCAAGAAACGTCTCGCTAGCCACCAGGACAATTTCATAATCCGCCAGTTTACGGCTCTTGAAAGCCGAGTCCGCCAAGTTGCCCAGACGGATAACCAAGTCTAACTTTTCCGCCACCAGATCATTGAGTGAAGAGTTAAAGTTATAACAGAGTTTTATTTCCGGATAGCGCTCTATAAATTGTGGTATCAACGGAAGAATATACGCCTCGCCGTATTCACTGGTGGAACTGAAACGTAACTTGCCGGTGACGCGATCATGACCTTTCAATACATTATCAAAGGCATTATCGATGTCAGCGACAATACCTTTGAACTCTTCATAAAAGTCCTGACCGATTTCGGTGAGGGATATATTTCGGGTATTTCGAATCAACAACGTCGCTGACAGCACGTCCTCCAGCGCCTTGACATGCAGGCTGGCCATGGCCTTGCTGATGCTCAGGTAATTGGCAGCCTTGGTGTAAGAACCAAAATCGACCACGGCCAGGAATGTCTGGACCCGATTAAGATGAGTGTGCATAGAAATATGGCTCACTGTTAAATCCCGTCAAACATTGTTTCAAGGATAGTCGTATCGACAGTTCAAGTCCACCGCCCCTATGC
Source organism: Pseudomonas sp. NPDC098740 (assembly GCF_044760065.1). Taxonomy (NCBI): domain Bacteria; kingdom Pseudomonadati; phylum Pseudomonadota; class Gammaproteobacteria; order Pseudomonadales; family Pseudomonadaceae; genus Pseudomonas; species Pseudomonas sp. NPDC098740. Next base: position 33,505 of record NZ_JBIWAM010000005.1, read on the forward strand.
TTTGCGGCAAAGGGGAAACAACATGACCTATCGCTACAAAGTTGCACTGATATTCCTGATCGGCTTTTTTATAGACTGCATTAACATCTTTATGTCGGCGGTCGCATTACCGAGTATATCGGCGGCGCTGCACGTTAGTACTTCAGACGTTGCCTGGGTGGCTAACGCTTATATTCTGGGGCTGACACTGATCATCCCGCTCAGCACCTGGCTGGCCGGTCGTTTTGGCAGCCGGGTAATCCTCACCGCCTCGATGATCGTATTCACCGCTTCCGTGTGGATGTGCGGGCTGGCCAACAGTTTCAACGAACTGGTGATCTGGCGCTTCGTCCAGGGGATTGGCGGCGGCCTTTTGATTCCAGTCGGCCAGGCGCTGACGTTCAACCTGTTCAAGGGCGAGCAGCGGGCGAAAATATCCACATTGGTCATGGCCGTTGCCCTGATAGCGCCCGCCATTTCACCAACCATCGGCGGTGTCATCGTCGACAGCAGCTCCTGGCGCTGGGTGTTCTACAGCAACATCCCGTTCTCGCTGATCGCGGCATTGCTGTCCTGGTTCTGGATCAACGAAGCGCGGCCGACGAGTTTGCCCCGGCCCGACATCAAGGGCTTGCTGCTGGTCAGTGCGGCACTCGGCAGCCTGCTGATGGGCATGTCGTTGTATGGCGGCGACGCTCCGGCATGGGTGGCCGCCCTCTTCGTCATGGCCGGCGTTGCTTTCGTCGTGCTGTACGGGCTGCACTACCGCACATGCAAAAAACCGATCATTGAACTGAGCCTGCTCAAAAGCAAAAAACTCAGCACCTCCATCTTTATCTATTACGCGATTCCCGGTGTCTTCACGGGGGTCAACTTGATGAGCATCTTCTTCCTGCAAAACACCCTGCACTTCAGCGCCCGGCTGACAGGGATGTTCATGATCCTCTACGCCATCGGCGCATTCATCGCGATGCTGATCTGTGGCCGGGTCTACAACCGGATGGGCGCCAAGTGGCTGTTTGCCCTCGGCATGCTGTTGCACAGCGCCGGCATCGCCACCCTGTTAATGGTCAACGATCCCTCGGACCTCTGGGTGATCGTCATCGCCTACAGCTTGATGGGGATTGGCGGCGGTGTCGGTGCCAACACCGCACAAACCACATCGCTGATGGACTTCGAGGGCAATGACACCCACAAGGCCAGCGTCATCTGGAACATCAACCGACAGATGTCATTCAGCATCGGCGCCGCCCTCTTCCTGATGGTTTTCAACCTGCTCTTGAAGCATTTCGATACCACCCAGGCTTACCACGTGACCTTTGCCATCGCCGCGCTGGTGGGCCTGCTCCCACTCTTTCAACTGAGTCAGTTGAACACTCAAAAGGACTGTCATGCACAACAAAATAGTTGAACAGGCGCACCACAGCATTCATCACGTGCACGAGCTGATCCACACCCTGTTCACCGACGCAAACGGTAAGGGGCAGGCCGCGCTTGAACCGCTGATGTCGGCCTTTGCAGAGCACTTCACCATGGTCACCACTTCGGCCGCCATCGTCAGCCGGGCGACGGTCGAACAGATGTTCAAGGGTGCAGTCGGCGCCAAGCCGGGGCTGGAGATCGTCATCAGCGACCTGCAGACGGTCTGGCAGGAAGGCAACAGCGTGGCGATTCGCTACAAGGAAACCCATCGCCTCGGCCAGCGCGAAAGCTCACGGGTTTCGGTGGCGGTCATTGGCATCGAACACCACAACACCGAGTGGATTTACCTGCATGAAACGCCGCTAAGCCAGGGAGGCTGATTGTCATATGAACGGCATGATCACTGGCTCTTCTATTATCTGGTCGAAAGGACGTTAGCGGCCCCGAACACCATTCGGTTTTCCGAACGCGACCTATCAGTCGATTCGGTTAACCGGATTTTCCAACATTAAAAACCTCGCCATAAATATTTAATTCCCTTATAAATCAATAGCTTGATCTATTCTGCCTGGCCTGGCACGAGTCATGCTCTACACTCTTGGACGAATGACCGCTGTGCCAACCCTTCAGGAGCCGGCAAGCATTCGAAGCACAAAAGGGCCGATGAACTGGCTCCATATAAAAACAATGTCGAGGAAAATTTGATGCGCATCGTTCCCCATCTCCTGGGCGCAGCCATTGCTGCCGCTCTGATCAGCACTCCAGTTTTCGCCGCCGAGCTCACCGGCACCCTGAAGAAGATCAAAGAGTCCGGCGTTATCACCCTCGGACATCGTGACGCTTCCATTCCGTTTTCCTATATCGCGGACGCTTCCGGCAAACCGGTTGGCTACTCCCACGATATCCAGCTGAAAATCGTTGAAGCCATCAAAAAAGACCTGGACTTGCCGAACCTCCAGGTCAAATACAACCTGGTGACCTCGCAAACCCGTATCCCGCTGGTGCAGAACGGCACCGTGGACGTCGAATGCGGCTCCACCACCAACAACGTCGAGCGTCAGCAGCAAGTTGACTTCTCCGTCGGCATCTTCGAAATCGGCACCAAGCTGCTGGCCAAGAAAGATTCGCCCTACAAAGACTTCGCCGATCTGAAAGGCAAGAACGTCGTGACCACCGCCGGCACCACGTCCGAGCGCATCCTCAAGTCGATGAACGCTGACAAGCAGATGGGCATGAACGTGATCTCCGCCAAAGACCACGGCGAGTCCTTCAACATGCTGGAATCGGGCCGTGCCGTTGCTTTCATGATGGACGACGCCCTGCTGGCCGGTGAAATGGCCAAGGCCAAGAAGCCAGCCGATTGGTCCGTGACCGGTACTGCACAGTCCTACGAAATCTACGGTTGCATGGTCCGCAAGGGCGACGCACCGTTCAAGAAGGCCGTGGATGACGCGATCGTTGCGACCTACAAGTCCGGCGAGATCAACAAGATCTACGAAAAATGGTTCATGCAGCCAATCCCGCCAAAAAACCTGAACCTGATGTTCCCGATGAGCGACGAGCTCAAGGCCCTGATCGCCAATCCGACCGATAAAGCGGCTGACGACAAGAAATCCTGATTTCTGACTAACCTTATCTCCTGAAAGGGCCGCTGCCCTTTCAGGGATAGTCACTCCCTGCTGGCATTTTTGGAAACACTCGAACCGGTGGCTGTCGAGCCGCTCGTGTGTGCCTGATCGTAGTGGTCTGTACGGTCAGTTCGTTAGCTCAAATTCGGTGCCGGAAGTTCATATCCAAGGCGCTGTGACGAGTCATAGCCCGCTATGGCGAGGAACAGCAACGCGGGAGATGGACTTCCGGGGCCGGAGTTGAGCTGACAGAACTGACCACACAGACCACCTAGGTCGGGCGGGAACGGAGCTTCCCCAGGCGGGCATTTGTATATCGAACGATCTGAGGGGAGACCCTAATGAATTACAACTGGGACTGGGGCGTGTTCTTCAAGTCCACCGGCGTGGGCAGCGAGACGTATCTCGACTGGTACATTTCCGGTTTGGGCTGGACCATCGCCATTGCCATCGTGGCCTGGATCATTGCCCTGACGCTGGGCTCGATTCTCGGCGTCATGCGCACCGTGCCGAATCGCATCGTGTCGGGCATTGCGACCTGCTACGTCGAACTCTTCCGTAACGTGCCGCTGCTGGTTCAGCTGTTCATCTGGTACTTCCTGGTGCCCGACCTGCTGCCTCAGAACCTGCAAGACTGGTACAAGCAGGACCTGAACCCGACCACTTCGGCCTACCTGAGCGTCGTCGTCTGCCTGGGCCTGTTCACCGCCGCTCGTGTTTGCGAACAGGTGCGCACCGGTATCCAGGCGCTGCCTCGCGGCCAGGAAGCTGCCGCTCGCGCCATGGGCTTCAAGCTACCGCAAATCTACTGGAACGTGCTGCTGCCCCAGGCTTACCGGATCATCATTCCGCCGCTCACCTCGGAATTCCTGAACGTGTTCAAGAACTCTTCCGTCGCGTCGCTGATCGGCCTGATGGAGTTGCTCGCGCAGACCAAACAGACCGCCGAGTTCTCCGCCAACCTGTTCGAAGCCTTCACCCTGGCAACGCTGATCTACTTCACGCTGAACATGGGCCTGATGCTGCTGATGCGCATGGTCGAGAAGAAAGTGGCCGTACCGGGCCTGATCTCCGTAGGGGGTAAATGATGGAATTCGACTTCTCGGGCATCATCCCGTCCCTGCCGGGTTTGTGGAACGGCATGGTCATGACCCTGCAACTGATGGCGCTGGGCGTCGTCGGCGGGATCATCCTCGGCACGATCCTGGCGCTGATGCGCCTGTCCCACAGCAAATGGCTGTCGAATATTGCCGGCGCCTACGTTAACTACTTCCGCTCGATCCCGCTGCTGCTGGTCATCACCTGGTTCTACCTGGCGGTGCCGTTCGTACTGCGCTGGATCACCGGCGAAGACACTCCGATCGGCGCGTTCGCATCCTGCATCGTGGCGTTCATGATGTTCGAAGCGGCGTACTTCTGCGAAATCGTCCGGGCCGGCGTACAGTCGATTTCCAAGGGCCAGATGGGTGCTGCCCAAGCCTTGGGCATGACGTATGGCCAGATGATGCGTTTGATCATCCTGCCGCAAGCGTTCCGCAAGATGACCCCGCTGCTGCTGCAACAGAGCATTATTCTGTTTCAGGACACCTCGCTGGTCTACGCGGTCGGTCTGGTGGACTTCCTCAATGCCTCGCGTGCCAGTGGCGACATCATCGGTCGCTCCAACGAGTTCCTGATCTTTGCAGGTCTCACGTACTTCACAATCAGCTTTGCCGCCTCGCTGCTGGTCAAGCGTCTGCAAAAAAGGTTTGCCGTATGATCTCTATCAAGAATGTCAACAAGTGGTATGGCGACTTCCAGGTACTGACTGACTGCAGCACCGAGGTCAAAAAAGGCGAAGTGATTGTGGTGTGTGGGCCGTCCGGTTCCGGCAAATCCACCCTGATCAAATGCGTCAATGCCCTGGAACCCTTCCAGAAAGGCGACGTGGTGGTCGATGGTACGTCCATCGCCGACCCGAAGACCAACCTGCCGAAACTGCGTTCGCGCGTCGGCATGGTGTTCCAGCATTTCGAACTGTTCCCGCACCTGACCATCACCGAAAACCTGACCATCGCGCAGATTAAGGTGTTAGGTCGCAGCAAGGAAGAAGCCACCAAGAAAGGCCTGCAATTGCTTGAGCGCGTCGGCCTCTCGGCTCACGCCCACAAGCACCCGGGCCAGCTCTCCGGTGGCCAGCAACAGCGTGTGGCGATTGCCCGCGCGCTGGCGATGGACCCGATCGTCATGCTGTTCGACGAACCGACCTCGGCGCTCGACCCTGAAATGGTCAACGAAGTACTCGACGTGATGGTGCAACTGGCCCACGAAGGCATGACCATGATGTGCGTGACCCACGAAATGGGCTTCGCCCGTAAAGTGGCGGACCGGGTGATTTTCATGGACCAGGGCAAGATCATCGAAGACTGCAAGAAAGAGGACTTCTTCGGCGACATCACCCACCGCGCCGAGCGTACGCAGCATTTCCTCGCCAAGATTCTGCAGCACTAAAACCTACACGGCCGCCCCTGTAGGAGCTGCCGCAGGCTGCGATCTTTTGATGTTGGCGCCAGCTCAGGCAACAATTTGCCTGCTGAGCAGATCAAAAGATCGCAGCCTGCGGCAGCTCCTACGCGGGATCTTCGGGACTTGTAGTTGTGGTTGACCCAAGGCATCTGTGATGAAATGCGACCCCACTCTCTATCGCGCCGCGCCGCCATCACTCGCCGTGAAACCCCGTCTGATTCGCCATCTGTTCCTGCCGCCGCTGGTCATCGCCCTGATGATCGGATTGGGTTACCTCGGCTTCTGGGTCAGTGAACACTACGGGATCCGCAGCCTCAGCGAGAACGGCCAGCGTCAGCTGGAACTGCACGCCCGCGCTGTCGAGAGCGAGATCAGCAAGTACACCTACCTGCCCAGCCTGCTGGAACTCGAATCCAGCGTTTCGAAGCTGTTGGCCGACCCGTCACCGGAACACCGGCAGACGGTCAATGAATACCTCGAAGGCCTGAACCGGCGCAGCCGCAGTCGGGCTATCTATGTGATGGACACCACCGGCCGTGTCATGGCCACCAGTAACTGGCGCGATGTCGACAGTTACCTGGGCGAAGATCTGTCCTTTCGCGCCTATTTCCAGAATGCCGTGCGCGGTCAGCCGGGGCGCTTCTACGGCATCGGCAGCACCAACGGCGAGCCCGGTTATTACCTGGCCCATGGCCTGGAAGAACACGGCAAGATCATCGGCGTCGCGGTGGTCAAGGTCCGCCTCGAAGCCATGGAAGAACGCTGGCAGCGCGCGCGCCTGGAAGCTTTCGTCAGCGATGAAAACGGCATCATCATTCTTTCCAGCGATCCGGCACGGCGCCTGAAATCGGTTGTGCCGCTGAGCGACGAGACCAAGGAAAAACTGGCCCGCAGCCTTCAGTACTACTGGTTCCCACTGAACGAACTGCAACCGCTGGCCCGTGAACAACTGGCCGAAGGCGAGGAAAAACTGACCTTCCCCGCCAACAGCGAAGTGGAATCAGATGAAGAGGACATCAGCTACCTCTCGCAAACCCGGCCATTGAGCGATACCCCGTGGAATTTCACCCTGCTCACACCCCTGCAGGATTTGCGGCGCGAAGCGATCAATCAAGGGATTCTGGTGGCGGTGGCGTTTGCCCTGGTGGCGTTCCTGCTGATCGCCTGGAACGAGCGGCGCAAGGTCATTGCTACGCGCCTCGCCGCCCGGGAAGCCTTGCAGGAAGCCAACAATCAACTGGAGCGTCGGATTACCGAACGCACCACCGATCTGCGCGCCAGCAACGAGCGACTCAAGGGCCAGATCCGCGAACGGCGTCTGGCCGAAGAGACACTACGCCGCGCCCAGGATGAACTGGTGCAGGCCGGTAAACTCGCGGCCATCGGCCAGATGTCCACCAGCATCGCCCACGAATTGAACCAGCCACTGGCGGCGCTGCGGACCTTGTCCGGCAACACCGTGCGGTTTCTGGAACGCGGTCAACTGGACGTTGCCAGCACCAACCTCAAGACCATCAACGAACTGATCGACCGCATGGGCCGGATCACCGCCAGCCTGCGTTCGTTCGCTCGCCGCGGAGACGACAAAGGTCAGGCCAGCCTCGGCAAAGCGGTGGATGCAGCCTTGCAGCTGCTTGGTGGTCGCGTGGAAAGCGCGCATTTGCAACTGCACCGAGACTTCGCCGATCTGCAGGTGCAGATCGACCAGACCCGCCTCGAGCAAATCCTGGTCAACCTGATCGGCAATGCCCTCGACGCCATGCAGGCACAACCGTTGCCCGAATTGTGGCTCGAAGGCGAAGCATTCGATGGCAAATATCGCCTGCGCGTGCGCGACAACGGCCACGGCATCGACGCCGAAGCGCGCAAGCATTTGTTCGAACCGTTCTTCACCACCAAACCCGGCGAACAAGGCCTGGGCCTGGGCCTGACACTTTCCGCCAGCCTGGCCGCCGCCACCGGCGGGCACCTGGGTGTCGAACACCCGGCCAGCGGTGGTACCACCTTCGTCCTCAGTTTACCGTTGGTAAGCCCCACTCACGCCGAGCCAATATGAACAACGACCTTAGTGTGCTGATCGTCGAAGACGACCCCCATGTACTGCTCGGCTGCCAACAGGCGCTGACACTGGAAGACATTCCCTGCGTGGGTGTCGGTAGCGCCGAAGAAGCGCTGGAGCGGGTCGGCGACAACTTCGCCGGCATCGTCATCAGCGACATCCGCCTGCCGGGCATCGACGGTCTGGAATTGCTGACCCGTCTCAAGGCCCGCGATCGCAGCCTGCCGGTGGTGCTGATTACTGGTCACGGCGACATTTCCATGGCTGTCGGTGCGATGCAGAAAGGCGCCTATGACTTCATGGAGAAACCTTTCTCCCCCGAACGTCTGGTCGATGTGGCGCGCCGTGCGCTGGAGCAACGCAGCCTCGCGCGGGAAGTGTCTTCGTTGCGTCGGCAACTGGCGGAGCGGGATTCCCTCGAAGGCCGGATCATCGGCCGTTCGCCAGCCATGCAGAACCTGCGGGAATTGATCGCCAACGTCGCCGATACGTCGGCCAACGTGCTGATCGAAGGCGAGACCGGCACCGGTAAAGAGTTGGTTGCGCGCTGCCTGCACGACTTCAGTCGGCGGCACACCAAGCAGTTCGTCGCGCTGAATTGCGGTGGACTGCCGGAAAACCTGTTCGAAAGCGAAATCTTCGGCCATGAAGCCAACGCCTTTACCGGCGCCGGCAAGCGGCGGATCGGCAAGATCGAACACGCCGACGGCGGCACGCTGTTTCTCGACGAAGTGGAAAGCATGCCGCTGCCGCTGCAAATCAAACTGCTGCGGGTATTGCAGGAACGCACCCTGGAACGCCTTGGCTCGAACCAGAGCGTGGCGGTGGATTGCCGGGTGATCGCGGCGACCAAGTCCGATCTGGATGAGTCGAGCAGGGCTGGCGAGTTTCGCAGCGACCTGTATTACCGCTTGAACGTTGTGACCCTTGAATTACCGCCGCTGCGCGAACGACGCGAAGACATCCTGCAATTATTCGAACACTTTCTGCAGCAGTCGTCCCTGCGTTTCGACCGTGCCGTGCCGGATCTGGACAACCAGACCCTGTCGAACCTGATGAGCCACGACTGGCCGGGCAACGTGCGCGAATTGCGCAACGTCGCCGAGCGTTTTGCCCTCGGTCTGCCGGCCTTCAAAAAATCCGGCGCCAGCGGCAGCAATCAGGGCCTGGCCTTCGCCGAAGCGGTAGAAGCTTTTGAACGCAACCTGCTGAGCGATGCCCTGCAGCGCAGCGGCGGCAACCTGACCCAGGCCAGTCTGGAACTCGGGATGGCCAAGACCACGTTGTTCGACAAAGTGAAGAAGTACGGGCTGAGCCACTGATGGACCTGATCCTCAAAGCAACCCTGGGCGCGGCCGTGGTGGTGATCCTCGCCGAGCTGGCCAAGACAAAAAACTATTACATCGCAGGATTGGTGCCGCTGTTTCCGACCTTTGCGTTGATTGCTCATTACATCGTCGGCAAGGGCCGTTCGCTGGAGGATTTGAAGACCACCATCGTGTTTGGGATGTGGTCGATCATTCCTTACTTCATCTACCTGGCGACGTTGTATGTGATGGTGGACCGGATGCGGCTGGAGGCTTCGCTCGCTGTAGCGGCGGTGGCTTGGTTGATGGCGGCTACGGTGTTGGTCAGCGTTTGGGGGCGCCTTCACGGCTGAGATTTTTGATCCTGCCCGAAACCCGCCTGTAGCAGCTGCCGAGCCTGCGAGGCTGCGTTCGGCTGCGTAGCAGTCGTAATCCGATCAATGCCGTTTTCCTGAAAGAACACGGTGGCAAGTTTTGCGACTGCTTCGCAGCCGAACGCAGCCTCGCAGGCTCGGCAGCTGCTACAAGTTTTGTGGGAATCAGCTCACCGTCCCGCCCTTCGTTTCACTCATAATCCGCCGAATTGCCCCGACAAAGGTGTCCACCGGCTGCCCGCCACTGACTGCGTATTGTCCGTTGAACACCACTGTCGGCACCGAACTCACCCCGCGCGATAGCCACAGCTGCTCTTCCTCACGAACCTCTTTGGCGAACTCGTCCGACGCCAGAATCGCCTCGGCCACCGACCGATCCAGCCCCACGCTTTCGGCGATCTGCGCCAACTGCCCATGGTCGGACGGATTGCCGCCCTCGGTGAAATACAACTTGAACAGCGCCTCTTTCAGATTGAACTGCAACCCTTCCAGCCCCGCCCAGAACAGCAAGCGGTGGGCGTCGAAGGTGTTGTAGATGCGACTGTTGCCGTCCGTGCGAAACGCAAACCCGACCTCGGCGCCGCGCGAGCGGATCATCTCGCGATTCTTCTGGGATTGCTCGGGCGTCGAGCCGTACTTCTCGGTGATGTGTTCGGTGATGTTCTGCCCTTCAGGCCCCATCTTCGGGTTCAGTTCGAACGGCTGGAAACGGATCTCGGCCTGCACCTCGTCGCCCAGCAAATCCAGGGCCCGGGTCAGGCCGTAGAGGCCGACGACGCACCAGGGGCAGGACACGTCGCTGACGAAATCGATTTTCAGGGGGGCACTCATCACACACCTCGCAGACTGGAACGCGCCGGAAAGCTCGAACGATACACCCGAAAGATCGGAGCGCGCAGGTCACTTGTGGGAGCGAGCTTGCTCGCGAATGCGGTGTATCAGTCAAAGCAGATGTCGACTGACACGACGCCTTCGCGAGCAAGCCCGCTCCCACAGTTGAATGGGGGTTACAGGAGGTTTGGAGTTGCCACCGGATCAATCTGCGCCCAATGCGAGGAGTCTTCGCGGTGGGCCTGCAAGTACGGCAACACCGCCGCCAGCAACGGCGCCTTGAACGCCTCCTGGAAACGATGGGCCAAACCCGGAATCAGCTTCAACTGGCTGCCGCGGATATGCGCCGCCAGATGCACACCGTGCATGACCGGCAGCAACGGATCAGCAGTGCCGTGAACCACCAGCGTCGGAACGCGCAGTTGATTGAGCAGCGACACACGACTGCGCTCGGCGAGGATCGCCATGATCTGGCGCTTCACGCCCTCGGGGTTGAATGCCCGGTCATAGGACTGCGCCGCCTGATGCAGCAATGCCTGCCGATCATCGCTCACCGTCGGGCTGCCTAGCGCCGCCAGCAAATCGGCTTGCTGCTCCAGCGCCACTTCGCGATTGGGCGCCCCACGACGCGACAACAGTTGCACCAACGCCGCACTCGGCGCCGGCAAGCCTTCGGCCCCGGAACTGGTCATGATCAGGGTCAGGCTCTCGACCCGTTGCGGCGCAATCGCCGCCATATGCTGGGCGATCATCCCGCCCATGCTCGCGCCCAACACGTGGAATTGCTCGACGTGCAACGCATCCATCAAGCCAAAAGCATCGTCAGCCATATCGGTCAGGGTGTATGGCGCCGACACCGGCAAACCCAGTTTGTAGCGCAGCACTTCAAAGGTCAGGTTGGCATCGACGGGCGCTTGCCGCCAGGTCGAGAGCCCGACATCGCGATTGTCATAGCGAATGACCCGAAAACCCTGCTGACACAGCGCGACCACCACCTCATCCGGCCAGTGAATCAACTGCCCGCCAAGGCCCATCACCAGCAACAACGCAGGGTCCGACGCACGGCCGATGCTCTGGTACGCCAGGCTCACCTGTGCCAGATCGACCCGCTCGGTCGGAACATTGATATCGCAACGAGACGCCGCCAAGGACGGCAGGCCGAACAACAGCGCGGCCAGGAAAAAGAAAACACGCATGAAAAACACCGAAACGCAGAACTCCAGTAGAGCGCGAGTCTGATGAAGTTTGTTCAAGCGCGCTGCCACAGTTACGTGACAGTTTGATGAACAACGCTGAACGGTCATGCCTCTCGTAGCACCAACCGTTAGTCGGAAAACAGCCGCTACCTGTCAGTTGTGACAGTAGCAATTTCCGGCGCTGACGAATTCAATCAGAAGTCCGTTTGCCCATGACATTGGTGGCAACGATGACTCAAACACCCGGAGGCTCCTCATGACCACCAGCACTGCAAATACGGCACTCCTGATCGACTCGTCTTTTGATCATTGGGACTACGACGACCCGCTGACATTCGAGGGCCAGATGGATGAGCGCCCTTCTCGATCAAACTCCGGGGGTGTACTGGGCGTCCTGTCGCTATGGGCGATAAGGTTCCCCTTTTCAGTCCCCTCTAATAACTCAGCCGACATTGGCATCAACTACAAGACGGTTTACGACGATCCCAAGGGGGCACTGACGAAAATACTCTATTATCCAAACCGGACGGCCGGGGATGTCATCAGCATACATTTCACAGGTATCGATGAAGTGCAAACGCTTGAAGTCCCGGAGGGTCTCAGTGACGACGACGATGTAGAGACTTACATTCCAGCTAATTACTTCAAACAAGCACTTCAGTTTTCGCTGAATGACAATATACAGATCAAGTATCTGGTAAAACGCAAAAGCGATAACGCGTCCGAAGAGTCATTAATCCTGACGGCGCGGATCAAAATCGATCTTCCGGGCGGTAAGGATCCAGACCTCGACATGCCCGGCCATCAAGCCTTGTTGGCACCCAAACTTCCAGAACAACTGGAAAAAGAGGGGGCGGTTACGCAAGCCTGGATCAAATCAGGTGTTCCGGTTTTTGTTCCCTATTACTTATTCATGACCGAAGGCGACGTGATTCAGCTTTTATGGGGGACGGCCATCGTGCGCCATACCGTCCAGACGGTAGTGCAACCCGGAGAATTCATTGAGATTCTGGTCCCAGGTGAAAAGATCCGCGAGGCGGGAGATTCCTATCTGGCAAAAATCAGATACTGGATACAGGACGTACTGCAAAATGATTCCAGCGATTTTTCGGAATTCAAAGATTTCCCTGTCAAGGCGGGTGAAACCCGACTACGCGCGCCGTCGGTAAAGGGGGTGGACAGCCAGGACAGGTTGTTTCTGGACAAACTCGATTCCAAACCCGGGATCATCCAGGTAGTGGCACTGGATCCGCCGTTCAATCGCAATGACGCTGTCATTGTTACCCTGAGTGTGCCGACCCCGGAAGGTGACCGGGTGCTGTTCGTAAAAGAGCAGCCCTTTGATGTGTTTTCGATCATGGAATTTGAAGTCCCCTTCGAAACTTTGCTGAACATTCCACCCGGCCCGGTAAAGGTCAGATATGAACTGAAGAAACCGGACCAGACATTGATACCGTCCAATCAGTATTTGTTCATATTGGTTGCCAAGGCCATTTTACTGGCAAAACCCTTGGTCATCGAAGCCAGGCGTGGGCACGTGTCGCACACACTTCCAAGGGCAGTCGTAGAAGTGAAGCCTTATCTGGACATGCGCCCCAATCAAATAGTAACGATCTATTGGTTTGTCACGCAGTTCAACGGCAGGACCCATCTCTACGAAACCTATCGGCCGATTACCAAAGGCCTGGTCAACCGTCCCGTGCCGTTCAACATCAATGGACCGGAACATATCAATCGTTTCAACACGGCCAAGCTGGAGGTCAGGTACAAGGTGACTGAACCGGATGGCTTTACAGAGCGCCACTCATACAACGAGCGATTGTATATCGGTGAAGTCCAGGCATATTACCCGCCGCCCGGCTTCCACCCAAGCTATGGACCGGTGTTGGAAGATGGCATCCTATTGATAGAAAAAATCACAGGGTTCATCGATGCTTATATCCAGGCGCTGAAAGATCTGGAACTTCGCGAAACCTTATTCTTCCGCTGGGAAAATGGCGAGGGCGACCTGGTTTACGAAGAAACACTGGATATCGTCCCTGCCAACATAAACAGAGACTTCCTGTTTTTGTTGGAAGAAGAACTGTTTAAAAGTCAACTCGATCGTTATGCACATTTATTTTATTGGGTGGAAAGTCCGGACGGATGGCCAAGAGCATCCCAAGCGCTGGTGTTCCGAATTGGCGAGATCATTCCAAAAATAGAAAGACTGGACGACAGCAAGGGCGAGTTCCTGAACGAAACGTTCGACGAAACCGTGACGCTGACCGCAAGCGCCAGACCCCATCGGTCCGTCAATGTTTATCACCAGGGCCGTTTGCAAGGGCCGGCCAAGGCCAACAACGAGGGCATCTGCACCTATGTTCTGAAAACCCTCAGTGCGGGTTTGCATACCGTGGCCCTGGAAGGTGATTACGGAAACAATCCCAGATCCGATGCCCGGGAGTTCTCTGTTCTGGTGGCTCAGATGCCGCTGATCACTTCAGTCATCACCCCTGAAGGCGTTGAGATCGCCCACAATCAAAGCACTATCGCCAAAACGCTGACGTTGACCGGCAGCGCCAACGAAAATCAGCAGATAGAAATCTGGCAGGGCAACGTTTCGAAAGGTCCGGTGTGGGTCGACGCCAGCGGTATCTGGAAGCTGGTTGTCAGCGGCTTGGGTCTGGCCATCCATCATTTCACCGCCAAAGCGCTTTACGGAACCGGATTGATTTCTCCCACCCGGACTGTGCGTGTCGTAGAAGCACTGACGCCCGTCATCTTGTCCGTCGTGGACATCAAAGGTCGCCCGATCGGGCGCGGCGCCGGCACCTATAGTAGAACCGCCATAGTGAGCGGCAGCGCCACGGCCGATCAGCAGGTTCAGATACTCGTCAATACCCGGGTGATACGCACCGTTGACGTTGCCGCCAATGGAACCTGGAACACAACGCTGGCAGGCCTCAACGTCGGCACACACAGTATTACTGCCAGACCGGTTTATGGTGGACAAGACTCCGCGCCCTGGAGCTTCAACTTGCTGCAATGGCTCGTCAATGATCTCACCACGTTCGACCACTGGAATGGCTGGGTCAAAGGGCCGGCGGGGGTCCCTCAGGACCTGACCCTGCGTCTGGAACAGGGTAACTGGCGACTCAACAACTACACGTATTCCCACCAATCTGCCGGGGTCATCATGTACAAAACGTTCACCAATCTTGAAGTGAACGGTCTCTATCGCTTCTCAACATACCTGGCTCGTTTCGACGGTCGTTATGCCTATCCAATTCTGTCGCTGATGGTGGATGGAGTCGCGATAACCTCCCCGATTATTATCACTAGCCATAGCTGGACATCGGTCTGGGGTAACTTCTACGCCACGTCTTCAACAATGACGGTGCAAATTTACAGTCATTTGGCCACCGGTAACGGTAACGACTGGGAAGGAGAGAACTTCCAGATCGTTCACCTTTGAGACCCGCCAGCAGTAAGCGTCAAAACCCGCCACCTGTCACCAGGAGGCGGGTTTACCCGCCTAGTTGCCACCGTGACGTAACATTCTGATGATGCATCGCTCAGTGATCGACGCGATAACTATGTAGTGCCATGGACGGTGGCGAGTTTCTTTTAATGGCGCTCTTCAAGAGCGGATACGCCGCTCCCCTGCACAAGAGCCCACGTTGCCATGAAAGAAAGAGCGTTCAGCGCCCTGCCCGTCTCCCCGCCGGTCGTGATGGCGGCCTATCCGCCCCTGAAAGAAAACTCCGATGAAAGCCTGTTGCTGAGTGCCTCGGCGCGCTGACGCGACAGCAGCCAGGGTTTGCAAGCGTTGTTCGCCGCCGCCCCGTTGCGAAGCCAGCGAACCGAACCAACGCTCAATGAACGCTGGAATGCCTATTGGGACGCCCGAGCACCCGGCACGCCGGTGTCGCGGCGCGAGCGGGCGGCTCAGTTGTACTGCAACCATTTCGAGGCCACCGCTCAAGTGGCGTTTGCTCGCAGAACCCTGAGCGCCGAACAGTTGAAGCCGCTGCTGTTGATCATCGACCCTCCCGTCGAAGGGTTGAGCCTGGACAATCAACCCATCCATACCGAGCAGCTGACCCCGTTCCTGAGTGACAGCGGCACACTAAAACTCCCCGCCGCCTGGGTCATCAGCGTGGGGAATCGGGCGCCCGTCGCGCAGTTGCTGTATCTGCCCTGCCGGCCTGTTCCCATCCAGATCTTCAATCAGCGCAGCGACATGGAGGACTGGCTGTCTCGACAAGCTCTCATCCCGCCGGGCCTGCCCGACGATAACTTGCGCTTCGAATACACAGCGAACTCCCAGCCGCTAACGGCAGGCATCACTGAACTGCTTTTACACCCGCAGCACGCAAACGCAGTCGTTTTCGCCTCACCACCAGACCTTGGGGAACCGCCGTCAGACAACGGCATTGATGATGAAGAGCAACCGTTATTCGACAATCTGTTTGCCGATATTCCCTGGCCCCAGCGGCAGGCCTCGCTGAACAAGCAGCGCGATGCGCTCGAAACGCTATTGGGAGATGGGCTCGAAAGCGACCACCAACAGAAATTCAATGAGGCACTGAACGCGCTCGAGACGGCAGGGCAAGCCGCCGATACAGCTGCATCCGCGCTGCTTTACAGGTCGCGTACTTTCGACTTTGTGACCCTCAACCGCGAGTTCAGCGCGCTCTATCAGGCGCACAAGGATGGCCTGAGTGCCGAGGCTCAGCTTCAACTGGCCCTTAAACAGGTCAACAGCGATGAATCAAGCCTGCTCAAAGCGGTGTTGGACACGCCGCTCGCTGCCGATCACGATGCCGCATCGCCACACAGCCTTTTGCTGTACTGGCCCGGTACCGGCGGCGGCTTGCAACGGTTCGCCAACCGCACAGAGCTGGAGCGGAACGTGTTCAAGATTCAGGACCAGGATAAGGCTCTGGCCTTGCAGCTGAAAAACATCCGTACCGACCCACTGCAATACAGCCTCAATAAACAAACGACCCATTTCGAAGAAAAGGCAGCGCAAATACGCCAGCAATATCCCGATGCAGCCCAGGCTCTACAGCGTGCAAACGAACTGGAAAAACTACGCAAACAAAGGTTGGCCACCTTACAAGTCCCGGTGCCGGCCGCTAGAAGTCTTGCCTTTTCGCACCTGTTGGAACAAAGCCGCAGCGCTGCCCTCTTTTCCTTGTTGCCCGAGTGGCTGGCCACCTTATCGGCGTTCGACCGCGTTGAACTCAAGGTTTTGGTTGAGGCTTACATCCTGGCGATGCGCAGTAGTCACGAACAGCTGGAGATCGCCCTGGCGCCCCGTGACGAATTCACCCGTCAACATTTGCATGCCCGCCTGCGGAAAGACTTTTCGCTCCTGGGGCATTTTGACGTACACCTTGATCTGCCCGACTCGGTCACTCTGCAAAAACATCTGGTGGATGGCGCAGCCCCGGGAACCCCGCAGAAACTCGTCGCGGTTCCCAGTACGACCCGCAACAAAATGTCACTCGAAGACCTCGCCCAGCTCAACATCGACAACACCCCATCAATGCAGCTGGAGCCTCTTTCGCTGCGACTGGGCTTTATGCGGGTGCAAGTTACAGCCGCGGCCCCCACCGAACGCCGGATATTGGCAAGCGGCATTACCCTGCCCTGGCTGCGCAAGGTCCTGCCCGAGCTTGATCTACCCCAGGCGTACGAAACACTGATCCGCGGCGCATTCATGGGGTCGGCCAGCGAGCTGACCCGCCGTGCGCTCAACATCGAAGAGATTGCTCCGCAGAACGCCATCATCCAGCAACTGCGCGACAAGGCCACCGAACTCACCACCACCGGACGTGAAATGCGCACACGGCAGTCGTTGAGTACTAAAAATCCTACCGATGGAATGCTCGATGACCTGGTCCGCCACAACGCATTGGAGATACGCAAAACGAGCCCAATGAAAAACCTGGGCAAACGTCCTGACGATCGAATCGATTACTTGCAGGAATACGAAGTATGGGATTTGACTGCAACCCCTCCCAAGGTGCTGTGGTATGCCCATTTCCACTATGCCACGGCAGCATCCGCCTTCGATGTGTTCGAGAAGGCCCATCTGAAACTGCCAGAACACCGATTTCTGACCCGCGCCGATAACGCCGCGCTTCCCTATGCCGATATCGGCAAGAAGTCAGCGGCACTCAAACATTTCGAGCAGGTTTAGAACGAAAAACGGGAGCGGTTTGTCCGCTCCCGTTTTGGTTACTTTATGCCAACTGACTTCGCAGTTGCCGCGCCGCCGCCACCATGTTCACCAACGCCGCCTCAGTCTCCGGCCACGCCCGGGTTTTCAACCCGCAATCCGGATTGACCCACAACCGCTCCGCCGGAATACGCTTCACCGCTTTGCTCATCAACTTAACCATCTCGGCCGTGTCCGGCACCCGTGGCGAGTGGATGTCGTAGACGCCCGGGCCGATGTCGTTCGGGTAGTCGAACGCTTCAAAAGCCTCCAACAACTCCATGTCTGAACGCGAGGTTTCGATGGTGATCACATCGGCGTCCATCGCCGCGATGGACTGGATCACATCGTTGAATTCGCTGTAGCACATGTGGGTGTGGATCTGGGTTTCGTTACGCACACCGGAGGCGCTCAAACGGAACGCTTCCACCGCCCAATCGAGGTATTCCTGCCATTGCGCCCGGCGCAGCGGCAGGCCTTCACGGAACGCGGCTTCGTCGATCTGCACGATCTTGATGCCGGCGCTTTCCAGGTCCACCACTTCGTCACGCAAAGCCAGCGCCAGTTGCTGCGCCTGGATTTTGCGCGAGACGTCTTCACGCGGGAACGACCACATCAGCATGGTTACGGGACCGGTGAGCATGCCTTTCATGACCTTGTCGGTCAGGCTCTGGGCATAGGTGATCCAGTCGACGGTCATGGCGGTCGGACGGCTCAGGTCGCCGTAGATGATCGCCGGTTTGACGCAGCGCGAACCGTAGCTCTGCACCCAACCGAACCGGGTGAACAGATAGCCGTCCAGTTGCTCGGCGAAGTACTCGACCATGTCGTTGCGTTCGGCTTCACCGTGTACCAACACGTCCAGCCCCAGGCGTTCCTGGACTTGCACAGCATGGCGGATTTCGCTGTGCATGGCGTCGGTGTAGTCGTTGGCCGACAGCTTGCCTTGCTTGAACGCCTGGCGTGCCAGACGAATAGAACCGGTCTGCGGGAACGAGCCGATAGTCGTGGTCGGGAATGCCGGAAGTTTCAACCGCGCACGCTGCTGCTCGATGCGTTTGGCAAACGGCGAATGGCGCTGGCTGTCTTTGGCGCTGATGGCATTTATCCGTGCCTGCACTTCGGCTTTGTGGATACGCGGTGACTCGGCACGACTGGCCTGAATCGCACGGCTCTCGGCGAGTGCGGCTTGCACCTTGGGTGATTGCGGGTCGTTCAGGGCATCGCGCAGCACGGCGATTTCGCCGCACTTCTGCACGGCAAACGCCAGCCAGCTTTTCAGTTGCGGGTCGAGTTTGTCTTCTCGATCCAGATCTACCGGGCTGTGCAGCAGCGAGCAGGAACTGCTGACCCACAGGTTGTCGCCAAAGCGTTCCTGGGCCGACTGCAGTTGAGCGAGCACTTGCTCCAGTTCGCAGCGCCAGACGTTGCGACCGTTGACCAGGCCCACCGAGAGAATCTTGTAGGTCGGCAGACGGTCCAGCACCTGGCCGAGCTGATCCGGGGCGCGCACGGCGTCGATGTGCAAGCCTTGCACCGGCAGGCTGACCGCCAGACCGAGGTTGTCTTCCAGACCGCTGAAGTAGGTCGCCACCAGTTTTTTCAGCGGCGAGTATTGAAGGATGTGATAGGCGCGTTCGAAGGCGTTTTTCCATGCTTGCGGCAGGTCGAGGGTCAGGATCGGTTCGTCGATCTGCACCCACTCCACGCCTTGGGCGGCGAGGCGGCCGAGGATTTCGCCGTAGATCGGCAGCAGGCGTTCCAGGAGGTCGAGTTTGTCGAAGTCGTTGCCTTTGGCTTTGCCCAGCCACAGGTAAGTCAGTGGACCGATGATCACCGGTTTGACGTTGTGGCCCAACGCCTTGGCTTCGTCGACTTCGTCGAACAGCTGTTCCCAGCTCAGTTTGAATTGTTGGTCAGCGGTGAACTCCGGGACCAGGTAGTGGTAGTTGGTGTCGAACCACTTGGTCAGTTCCTGCGCGTATTGCGCTTTGCTGTGTTCGCCGCCGCAGCAGGCAGCCGTGGCGCCACGGGCCATGGCGAACAGGGTGTCGAGGGTCGGCAGGCAGCGCGAGTCCTTGGCACTGTCGAAACGCTCGGGGATCACACCGAAGGTCAAGGAATGGGTCAGGACCTGGTCGTACCAGGCGAAATCGCCCACGGGCAGCAGGTCGATACCGGCGTCTTTCTGCAATTGCCAGTGGGTGGCGCGCAATTGGCGGCCGACGCTTTTCAGCGCGTCCTGATCCAGATCGCCCTTCCAGTAGGATTCGAGGGCTTTTTTCAGTTCGCGGTCAGCGCCGATGCGCGGGAAACCAAGTGTGTGGGCCAGAGCCATGGTGAGTTTCTCCCTATAAAAGATGTCGTAAAACATGGCGCTATTGTCGACAGCCAACCCAACATGAGACAAACTCAACCTTTTCGTGTTGATCACAAGTTTTCCTCATGGAGCCCCCGGTGCTTGAAATCCGTCACCTGAAGACCCTGCACGCCTTGCGCGAAGCCGACAGCCTGGTCGATGCCGCCGACCGCCTGCACCTGACGCAGTCGGCCCTGTCCCACCAGTTCAAGGAACTGGAGGAGCGCATGGGCATGCCGTTGTTCGTGCGCAAGACTAAACCGGTGCGTTTCACCAGTGCCGGTTTGCGTCTGCTGCAACTGGCTGACGCCACCCTGCCATTGCTGCGTGGCGCCGAGCGCGATATCGCGCGGCTGGCCGGTGGCACTGCCGGGCGTTTGCACATGGCGATCGAGTGTCACAGTTGCTTTCAGTGGCTGATGCCGACCATCGACCAGTTCCGCGATGCCTGGCCGGAAGTCGAACTGGACCTGGCCTCAGGGTTCTCCTTCGCCCCGCTGCCGGCGCTGGCCCGCGGCGATCTGGATTTGGTGGTGACCTCCGACCCGCTGGAACTGGCCGGGATCACTTACGTGCCGTTGTTCACCTATGAAGCGATGCTTGCGGTGGCCAACCAGCACCGTTTGGCAAGCAAGTCCTACATCGTTCCGGAAGATTTGCTCACCGAAACGCTGATCACCTACCCAGTGGAACGTGATCGGCTGGACATCTTCACTCGCTTCCTCGAACCGGCCGATATCGAACCGGCGCAGGTCCGCACGTCGGAACTGACGGTGATGATGATGCAATTGGTGGCCAGCGGTCGCGGTGTGTGCGGCATGCCCCATTGGGCGCTGCATGAATACAGCTCACGGGGTTATGTGAAGGCCAAGCGGCTGGGCGAGAAAGGTTTGTTTGCGACGCTGTACGCCGGGATTCGCGCCGACATGCTGGATGCGCCGTACATGCGCGACTTTTTGCTGACAGCCAAGGACACGTCGTTCTCGACACTCGACGGCGTCAGCGCCGTTCGCTAGAAAAACACATCTCCTGTGGGAGCGAGCTTGCTCGCGATGGCGGTTTAGCATGCAACATTTGTATCGACTGACACACCGCTATCGCGAGCAAGCTCGCTCCCACAAGGATTTCGGTGATCTTTAGAGCTCGCGCCACATGTGGATTTTGTCGAAGTAGTCCTCGCCCACCCGTACCGCCAAAGGTTCGAGACCAAACTGGATGAAGCCGCAACGCTGGTACAGGTTGAACGCGGCGTCATTGCCGGCGGTGACGGTCAGCTGGATCAACCTCAGACCTTTATGGTTCTGCGCCTCAGCCAGGGCGGCCTGCACCAGGTGATAACCGAACCCGCGTTGCCGGACCTTGCCCGACACGTACATGCCAAACAATGTCGCCTTGTGCCGGGCCTTTTCCCGGGGTTCGAAGGCCAGGCCGACGATGCCCGCCAACTCACCGCCTTCGAACGCGCCGAACACCACGTCCAGCTTGCTGCTCAGGCGTGATTCCCACCAACTCAACGGCATCACGGCGCGTTCGCGCACGCTGGAGGTAAACGCCTGGGGATGCAGGTCATAGGCTTCGAGCATCAGCGCCCGATAATCCAGAGCATGACTGGCATCAAGCCGTTCAATCCACATGGTCAAGCCATCCGTCGTTGTTCCAGCATCAGTCGCACCGCCAGCGCCGACAGCACGAACCCCATGAAATAGCGCTGCACCGCCAGCCAGGACGGGTTGTTGACGAACCAGGAGGCGATGCCCGCGGCGAACAGCGCGATCAGCAGATTGACGCCGAAACTGACGCTGATCTGGGTCAGACCCAGAGTAATGCTTTGGGTGAACACCGAGCCATGCTCAGGCGTGATGAACTGCGGAAACACCGACAAATAAAACACGGCAATCTTCGGGTTCAGGGCGCTGGTCAGAAAGCCCATGGTGATCAGTTTGCGCGACGAGTCCGGCGGCAACTGCTGCGCCTCGAACGGTGAACGCGCACCCGGTCTGACGGCTTGCCAGGCCAACCACATCAGGTACAGCGCGCCAGCCCACTTCAGCACTTCGTAGGCCATCGGCACCGCCAGAAACACCGCAGTCAAACCGGCAGCGGCCGCGAACAGGTGCACGAAAAACCCCGCGACCACACCGAGCAACGAGGTCACACCGGCCTTGCGCCCCTGGCAGATCGAACGGGAGATCAGGTAAATCATGTTCGGCCCCGGCGTCAGCACCATCAGCAATGCGGCAGCGGCGAAAATCAGCAAGTCTTGAAGCGGGATCATGGGCAGTCCTTTGTCCGGGAACAATCAGGCAGTTTCGGTTAACAAGGCACGATAAAACGGCAGGATCAGGTCCCGTGTCAATGGCGCCAGCGTGACATTGCCGTCTGTGGCCGGGTCGATCCAGCGCACCTCTTCGATCTCCGCCGCAGGCGATACGTCTGAATCGATGGTCAGTTGAAAGAGCTCGGCCTGGACGGTAAAACCCGGCTCATTGGCGGCCGGTGCCGAGAATTGCCCGAGATAAGTGGCGTGTGCCGGATCGATGACCAGGCCCAATTCTTCTTCCAGTTCACGGGCCAGCGCGTGGACCGGTTGCTCATGGGCTTCGATCTTGCCGCCAGGTTGCATGAAGGCCTCGGTGCCGCGCTTGCGAACCAGCAAAGTTCGGCCATCGGGACCGATCAACAGCGCAGCGGCAATGCGGATGAGGCGGGGCGAAGCAGCGGATGACAGCGTCATGGATCAGGATCGTCCTTGGGAAAAGGCGCAAGGATCACATGGCTGCCGCTGCCTCGTCACGCCGAAAACATCTTCAAAGCACCACTGGCCCCTGTGGGAGCGAGCTTGCTCGCGATAGCGGTGTGTCAGTCAATATAGATGTTGAATGTTGAACCGCTATCGCGAGCAAGCTCGCTCCCACAAGGGACCAGTGCAGCGACTGAAAACTCTAACCCGCCTCGAGAATCGCGCCGTTCACTTCTTCCGGCACCTTCACGAAAATGCTGTATTTCGCGCCTTCCATGGCTTCGAAGGCGATCAACTTCTCCACCAGCGGCCCATTCAACACCTTGCCGGCATTGAGCAGCAGCATGCCGTTGTCGGCATTGAGGTTGCGCGCCAGGATCATGCCCGCCGTCACTTCCCGTGTGCTCAGCACCTTGACCGACGGATCGGCCAACGAGACATCGCTCAGGTACGCGGCACAGACCTGGATGAAATCCTCGACCATCTCGGGGTCGTAGAGTCGTCCGGCATAGCTGCGGATGTAGACCAGCGCTTCATCGCTGTTCATCTGCCGCTCGAGGATCAGCCCGCGCTGCAACTCGATGAAATCCACCGCCAGCTTCAATAGCCGCGAACCGAACGGAATCGCCTCGCCCTTCAGCCGGTCGGGGAAGCCGCTGCCGTCCCAGTGCTCCTGATGGTGAAGAATCAGACGGGCGGCGTCCTTCATCGGATCGAGCGTCATCAACAGCGATTCGCTCTGCTTTGGATAACCGCGATAGCGCTCCCGATCGCTGTGATGCAGCAGGTCCGCGGGCGCGGTGATCATGCTGTCGGTCCAGCTCAGCTTGCCGATGTTGTAGAGCGCCGCGGCCATGGCCAAGTCGCGGCTCGTGCCCTCATCCAGTTCGTGGAGTCTGCAATACACTCGCACCAGTTCGATGATCTGGCGGTTGGTCTGTTTGGCCGGTGGCAGGCGCAAGTTGGCCAGCAGCGAGAACACCTCGGTGCCGGTGACATAGCTGTGCTTGAGTTCTTCGTAGGCCAGGTCGAGCATGTCGGCGGTCTGCTGGAGTTCGGCAGTGCGGGCGGCGACGTGTTTTTCCAGGGTGATGTTGAGCGACTTCAACTGGTCGTTCTGCAGCCGGGTCAACTGCTCCAGGCGCTGGCGTTCGCGCTCGGAATGTTGATGAGCCAGGGCCTGGCGCAAGGTCAGGAGCATTTCCTCGTCGTTCCAGGGTTTGCTGATGTAGCGGTGAATCTTCCCTTCGTTGATCGCTTTGATGATCGTCGGCATGTCCGCGTAGCCGGTGAGCAGAATCCGGGTTGTCGTCGGGTAAAGCTGATGGATGCGGGCCAGCAACGTGGCGCCGTCCATATTGGGCATGCGTGCGTCGGTCATCACCAGGTCAATGGAGTGTTGCTCCATGATCTCCAGCGCCTGGGCACCGCTGGTGGCCAGCAGCAACTCGTAGGGCTGGCCGCGTAACAATCGACGCAGGCTGTTGAGGATTGACTCCTCGTCATCGACCAGCAGCACCTTGGGTTTATCGTACAAAATCGTGGGGAGTTGCTCTTCCATGGCGTCACCTCAAGTGAAACGGGCACATCGTTGTGGCAGGTCCCGAGGCAAACATCCCCTATTGCCGGAGCCTGAGCTACAGGCTAGATGATTTTTCAGCCCGCCAACGGAAATGATTCAGCTCATTGAGTTGCGCGAAGTGCTGGACAGGCGACTATGCTCAGCTGACTCGGATCCATAATCTGTACGTTCGGCCAGGTGATCAGGGAAAGGAAGCCCCTCTATGAGTACACCGCATCAAACTGCTGCCGGTACTGGCGTATGTCGATAAATACGCTGCTGGCGCGGACCAACCGACGGATTCTTATCGTCGACGACACAGTCTCGATTCATGCGGACTTCGCCAAGATCCTCAGTCCGCCATCGATCGATGACGACAGCCTGATCAGCGCCGAGAATGCCCTGTTCGGCACTCCTGCGGCGCTGTCACTGCAAAGCTTCGTGCTCGACTCGGCGTTCCAGGGCCTCGAAGCCCTGGACAAGGTCGAGACGGCGCTGGCCAACGACATGCCCTATGCGATGGCCTTCATCGACATGCGCATGCCGCCAGGCTGGGACGGGCTGGAAACCATCGAACGGCTGTGGCAGGTCGATCCCAAACTGCAAGTGGCGCTCTGCACCGCTTATTCCGACTATTCCTGGGAAGACATCGACGAACGCCTGGAACTGGGCGATCGCCTGCTGATTCTCAAAAAGCCCTTCGATGCCATCGAAATCCGCCAGATGGCCAGCGCACTGACCGCCAAGTGGCAAATGACCGAAGACGCGGCGCTGAAAATGTCGTTGCTGGAACAAGCGGTCGAGGAGCGCACCCGGGAGCTGTCCGATGCCAACATCATCGTGCAGAACAGCCCGACCATTCTGTATCGGCTACGGGGCGAGCCGTCGTTTCCGCTGATGTACATCTCGCACAACATCACCAAGTACGGTCACATCGCAGCGAACCTCGTGGCCTCGGCCAACTGGGCCCAGGAACTGATCCATCCCGATGATCAAACGAAGGTCGACACCGCCATGGCCCGGGTGCTGGACCGTCATGCGGCGGGCGCTTCCATCGAATTCCGGATGCGCACTGGCGAAGGAGCCTGGCGCTGGGTCGAAAACCGCTACATCCCGGTGCGCGACGATGAAGGCCGTTTGCTGGAAGTCGAAGGCATCATCATCGACATCACTGAACGCAAACTGGCCGAAGAGAAAATCGCCCTGCTGGCCCGCACCGACGGGCTGACCGGGCTGGCCAACCGTGCGACGCTGATCGAGCGGTTGCACCAGGCATTCGCCTCTGCGCGTCGGGGGGCAGCACCGTTCGCCATGTTTTACCTGGACCTGGATCACTTCAAACGCATCAACGACACCCTCGGCCATCCAGTGGGCGACCTGTTGCTGCAAGAGGTTTCCCGCCGGATCAAGGCCTGTGTGCGCGAAAACGATGTGGTTGCCCGCCTCGGCGGTGACGAGTTCGCGATCTTGCAGCTGGACGTCGGCGACCCGACCCAATCCGCGGCCCTGGCCGCCAAGGTCCGCGATACGTTGGTACTGCCCTATTCCCTGGCCGGCAATGATGTGCGGGTCTCGGTGAGTATCGGCATCAGCAGCTGCACCCCGGAAAGCACCAGCGCCGACGGCCTGCTGACCCAGGCCGACATGGCGCTGTATCGCTCCAAGGAAAAGGGTCGCAACCAGTACCACTTCCACTCCGAGGAGATCAATCAGGAGGTGGTCGAACGCATGACCATCGCCAGCGACTTGAGAGCGGCCATCGAACACCAGGAACTCGAACTGCATTACTGGCCGGAAGTGGACCTGAGCAGCGGCAAAATCCTCGGCATGGAAGCTCAGGTCAGCTGGAACCACCCTGAGCGCGGTTTACTGGAAGCGCCGGCGTTCCTGCCCGCCGCGGAAAAGACCGGCACCATCGTCGCGCTCGGTCACTGGGTGCTGGATCGCGCCTGCCAGCAAATGCGCCAATGGCGCGATGAAGGCATGGCGCCGCCGGTGATTGCGATCAAGCTGTCCCTGGCCCAACTCAAGAGTGGTCCCGAACTGATCTATGACGTGCTGCGCACCACCGCACGCTGGGAACTCTGCCCCTGGGACCTGCGCTTCGACGTCACGGAAGCGACGCTGGCCCAGACCAAATGGACCCACAACGATGTGCTGCCGCGCCTGCGTGAGCTGGGGGTGAAGATCGCCATCGACGACTTCGGCACCGAGTACTCCTCGTTCGACTACCTCAAGACATACCAGGTCAATCACCTGAAACTCGCTCAGGCCTTCATCGACACCGCCGCCCGCGATCCGGCCAGCGCGAACACCCTGCGCGCCATCATCAACTTCGCCCGTGAAGTCGGGATCGGCATCATTGCCGAGGGCGTTGAAACCCAGGAGCAGCGCAGCTCGCTGATGGCCACCGGTTCACCGATGAACGCTCAGGGTTACTTCTTCAGCAAAGCGGTCAGCAGCCAGCAGGCCGCCGAGCTGCTGAAGGCCGGCAGCATCGTGCCCCCGAACCACGACATCGGGCAGATTCTGGACAACCCGCCACGCTCCACGGAGGACAAAGGATGAAAACGCCTTTCGTGCGGACTAACCGGCGCATCCTGATCATCGACGACACGCCCTCGATTCATGAGGATTTTCGCAAGATCCTCGGCCCTGAATTTGAATGTGAACAGACCCTGGCCGGCGCTGAAGAAGCCCTGTTCGGCACCGTGCAGCTTGATCGGCTGACGTTCCAGCTCGACTCGGCCTACCAGGGCCAGGAAGCCCTCGAACTGGTCACGCGCGCACTGGCCGAAGGTCGCCCCTATGCCATGGCGTTCACCGACATGCGCATGCCACCGGGCTGGGACGGCCTGGAAACCATCGAACAACTGTGGAAGGCCGACCCTCACCTGCAAATCGCATTGTGCACGGCCTATTCCGATTACACCTGGGAAGACATGGCCGAACGGCTGGAGTTCGGCGACCAGTTGCTGGTGCTGAAAAAACCCTTCGACAGCCTGGAAATCCGCCAGATGGCCAGTGCCCTGACCTGGAAATGGCAGATGGCGCAGGACGCAGCGATGAAGGTCCTGAACCTGGAGAAAACCATCGAGGCGCGGGTCCACGAATTGCTCAAGGTGTCGCACCTGTTGCAGTACGACGTACTGACCGAGCTGCCCAACAGCACGTTGCTCGGTGACCGGCTGAACCAGTCCCTGGCCCTGTCCCGTCGCCATGACAAACAACTGGCCGTGATGTTTCTGGGCCTCGATCGCTTCAAGCGCATCAACAACGCCCTGGGCCATCCGGCCGGTGACGAAATGCTCAAGCAAGTCGGCCGCAATCTGGTGGCGACGGTACGCGAGTCCGACTCGGTGTTTCGCTACGGTTCCGATGAATTCGTGGTGATCCTAGCCGACGTCCGCCATCCCCAGCAGACCAAGGGCATCGCCGAAAAACTCTTGAACGCCATCCGCGCGCCCCAGCACATTGCCGGCCACGACCTGAGCGTGACCGCCAGCCTGGGCATCAGCATTTACCCGGACGACGGTTTCGATGCCATCTCGTTGATCAAGAAAGCCGAAACCGCGATGCGCAACGTCAAGGAAAGCGGCCCGAACGATTTCAGTTTTTTCATCGACGACATGAACCAGCGCGCCCGGGATCAGCAAAGTATCGAGAGCGGCATTCGCCTGGCGCTGGAGCGCAACGAATTTGTCCTGCATTACCAACCCAAACTGGACCTGGGCAGCGGCCAAGTGGTCGGTGCCGAGGCGCTGATCCGCTGGCAAAAACCGGGGCACGGTCTGGTCTACCCGTCCAAATTTATCGGTGTAGCCGAAGACAGCGGTTTGATCGTGCCGTTAAGCAAATGGGTGCTCGCCGAGGCTTGCCGACAAACCTGCGCCTGGCAGGCCGCAGGGCTGCCGAAAATCTGTATGTCGGTGAATATCTCGGCCATCGACTTCCGTCAGCGGGACTTTGTCGACGGCATCGAACAGACACTCAAACAAACAGGTCTGGAACCGGCCTTGCTGGAGCTTGAAATCACCGAAGGCATATTGATGCAGAACGTCGAAACCACGGTGACCGCGCTGACCCGGCTCAAGGCCATGGGCGTGCGACTGGCCATTGATGACTTCGGTACCGGTTATTCCAGCCTGAGTTACTTGCAGCGTTTTCCCATCGATGTGCTGAAAATCGATCAGTCATTCATTCGCGGCTTAAGCAGCGACAGCAACGACGCTGCCCTCGTCAGCGCCATCATCAGCCTGGGCCGGAGCCTCAAGCTGACCATCATTGCCGAAGGGGTGGAAACCCTCGAACAACTGGATTTCCTCAAGGCCCATCAATGCGAGGAAGGCCAGGGTTTCTACTTCAGCAAAGCCGTGGAGCCGGACGCCTTCGTCCGGTATCTGGGGTCGGTGAAGCCCTCTTCATCCGCAGCCACGTGAATGATGCGCAACGACACACAGGCCCTACGCCAAGGAACTATCAGATGTCGCCTACCTTTCACCGTCTGCTATTGGCGCCGTTGTTCGGGCTCTGCCTGAGCGCTGGCGCTGCGCCGCTGGATGAACCGCTCAAACCACTGCCGGCGGTGCCCCAGCAGAATCCGCTGCGGATCGAACTCGGTCGCCAGTTGTTCAACGAGACACGCTTGTCGGTCAACAACTCACTGTCCTGCGCCAGTTGCCATCGACTGGAAAAGGGCGGCGCCGACAACAAGGCATTTTCCATCGGCTTCGCCGGCCTTCCGGTCACGATCAACACGCCCAGCGTGTTCAACTCCAGCCTGAATTTCCGGCAATTCTGGAACGGCCGCGCCGACACCCTGGAAACCCAGATCCACGAAGTGGTGCAGAGCCCCAGTGAAATGGGCAGTAACTGGGTACACGTGGTGGAAATGCTGTCCGCTGACCCGGCTTATAAGACCTCGTTCAGTAACGCCTACCCCGACGGCGTGACCATGAACAATGCGCAAAATGCCCTGGCCACCTACGAACGCACGTTGATCAGTGCCAACTCGCGTTTCGACCAATACCTGCTGGGTGATACCGACATTCTCACCCGGGAGGAAAAATACGGTTATCAACGCTTCAAGGATTACGGCTGCATCGCTTGCCATCAAGGGGTGAACATCGGCGGCAACATGTACCAGAAGTTCGGGGTCATGGGTGATTACTTCCAGAAACGTGGCAATCCTACCGAAACTGACCTGGGCCGTTATCTGGTCACCAAGGATGACGAGGACCGCAATGTGTTCAAGGTGCCGAGCTTGCGTAATGTCGCCGTGACCGCGCCGTACTTTCATGACGGTTCGGCCAAAACCCTCGAAGAGGCGGTGGACGTGATGTTCAAGTTCCAGCTCGGCCGTGACCCCTCTGTCGACGACAAGACCCTGATCATCAAATTCCTCAAGACCCTGACCGGCGAATGGGGAGGCAAGCCCTTATGAATATTTCCCGTCGTCGCAACCTGATGCTGCTCGGTTTGATAGCCGTGCTGCTGGCCTCGATGTTGCTGTTCCTGTACCTCAAATCCAGTTCGAACCAGACGACGAACTACGCCGAATCCCGGGACCTGATCGGCCGGATCAAACAACTGAACGCGCAGTGGGAAACCGAGATTCTCAAGGCCAGGATCGCCATCAGTCACAACTACGATCCACTGGTCACACCACCGACCCAGATGTCGGCGCTATGGGAACGGTTCGACACCATGGAATCCAGCCACGGTCGTAACGAATCACCCATCTGGCGTGCGAGCCATGATGCCTACCTCACCGCCATCCAGGAAAAGACCCGTCTGGTGGAACAGTTCAAGTCTCACAATGCGGTGCTGCGCAACTCGCTGGCATTTCTGCCGACCGCAGAAGACGACATTCAAGGGCAACTGACCCAGGTGATGGATGGCGACAAACTGCAACTGCAGAACATCGCCACCGACACCTATGACTTGCTGCTCAGCAGCCTGGAGTTCGCTCAGGTCACCTCAGACGACAAGGCCGCCGACATCCTGCTCGGGCTGAACAAACTGGGGGTGAACAAACTACGATTGCCGGAGCCGTTCCACAGCCCGATCGATATTCTGAGCAACCACATCGCGCTGATCCTGCGCGAACAACCCGTGGTCAATCGGTTACTGGAAAGCATCGAAGGCGTTCCCGTGGCCCAACGCCTGGACGACATTACCAACCTGCTGAACACCGAGCAGCAGCAGACCGATGCGGTCGACCAGCGCTATCACTTCTACATGCTGTTGTTTTCGGTGCTGCTGGTGTTGCTGCTGGTGTACCTGGCGATTCACCTGATGCGCAGTTTCACGGTGATCAATCGCGTCAACAAAGCCCTGCAAACCGCCAATGACGATCTGGAGCTGCGGGTTGAAGAGCGCACCCGCGAACTCAAGGATACCCAGAGCGAACTGCTCGACACCGCGCGTCAGGCCGGCATGGCCGAGATCGCCACCAATGTGCTACACAACGTCGGCAACGTGCTCAACAGCGTGAACATTTCGGCCGACCTGGTGACCCGCAAACTGCGCGCCAGCAAAGCGCAGGGCCTGGGCAAGGCCATGCAGTTGATCAACGACCATCAAGGTGACCTCGGCACCTTTCTGACCGAGGACGCGAAAGGCAAGTTGCTACCGGGTTACCTGAATCAACTGGTGGACGCGATAGCCCTCGAACAACAAGGCATGACCGACGAACTGGCCCAGCTGACCAAAAGCGTGGACCACATCAAGGACATCGTCGCCACCCAGCAGTCCTACGCGGGCGCCAACAGCCTGATGGAACCGCTGCACATCAGCGAATTGCTGGAAGACGCCCTGCGCATGAACTCCGGCGCCCTGACCCGACACCACGTCACGGTGGTCAAGGAGTACAGCGATGTACCGCAAGTCATGGGTGACAAGCACCGGTTGCTGCTGATCCTGATCAACCTGATCAGCAACGCCAAATACGCCATGTCCGACCTCAGCAATCGCCCGCGACAAATGACCCTGGGGGTCAAAATCGTCGAAGACAAGACCCTGCAAGTCAGCGTCAAGGACGACGGCGAAGGCATCGCCGAGGAAAACATGACGCGCATCTTTGCCCACGGGTTTACTACCCGCAAGGAAGGCCATGGCTTCGGCCTGCACAGCTGCGCCCTGGCCGCCATTGAGATGAATGGCCACCTCACCGCCCATAGTGACGGGCCAGGCAAAGGGGCGATGTTCACGTTGCAGATCCCGCTGAAAACCGTAGCGGAGGAAGCATGAGCGAGCTTTCGAACCGACGCATTCTGCTGATCGATGACACCCCGTCCATTCACGTGGATTTCCGCAAGATTCTCACACCCATGCCGGAGCAGACCGTCGAACTGGACGAGATGGAGGCTGCGCTGTTTGGCAGCGAAGTTAAACCAACCAGTGCACTGTTCGAGCTGGACTCGGCCTATGGCGGCCAGGAAGGCCTGGGCAAACTGAACGAAGCCTTGCAGCAAAACCGCCCCTACGCCCTGGCCTTCGTCGACATGCGCATGCCCGAGGGCTGGGACGGTGCGCAGACCATCGAACATTTGTGGCAGGCCGACCCGCGCCTGCAAGTGGTGGTGTGCACCGCCTATTCCGACTACTCCTGGGATGAACTGCTCGATCGATTGAAGGCCCATGACCGGCTGCTGATCCTGAAAAAGCCGTTCGACAACATTGAAGTCCAGCAAATGGCCAACACCTTGCTGACCAAATGGGACATGACCGAACGGGCCAGCGTGCAGATGGACCATTTAGGGCAAATGGTCGAACGCCGAACCCGGCAGTTCACAGAGGCCAGCGTTGAGTTGCAGCGGGAAATCGACGAGCGCAAACAGCTTGAAACCCAATTGGTGCAATCGGAAAAACTCGCGTCATTGGGCCAACTCGCGGCCGGCGTCGCTCATGAAATCAACAACCCCATCGGCTTCATTTCCTCC
Source organism: Pseudomonas sp. NPDC098740 (assembly GCF_044760065.1). NCBI lineage: Bacteria > Pseudomonadati > Pseudomonadota > Gammaproteobacteria > Pseudomonadales > Pseudomonadaceae > Pseudomonas > Pseudomonas sp. NPDC098740. The sequence goes on from NZ_JBIWAM010000005.1 coordinate 65,620, forward strand.
AACCTCGGCACCCTGGATGGCTACTTCAAACAGCTGCAGGAAATGCTCGACGCCTATAGGGATGCGGAAGAGGCGATCGGTTCCAGCGAGCTCGTCGAGCGTTTGAACCAACTGCGCGAACGGGTCGAGCTGGAATTCCTGCGCGAGGACATTCCGCTGCTGATCAAGGAATCCAAGGACGGCATCAACCGGGTCGGGCAGATCGTCAAGGACCTGAAGGACTTCTCCCGGGTGGACTCCAATCAGGAATGGCAGTGGGCCAATCTGCAACAGGGCATCGAATCGACCTTGAACATTGTCGCCAACGAACTCAAGTACAAGGCCGATGTGCTCAAGGAATATCAGGTCCTGCCCGACATCGAATGCCTGCCTTCGCAAATCAATCAGGTGATCATGAACCTGATCGTCAACGCCTCTCAGGCCATCGGCCCGGAGCGCGGCACCATCACCTTGCGCACCGGGCTTGAAGCGGAAACGGTGTGGATCGAGGTCGCAGACACCGGCGTCGGCATTGCGCCGGACTGCCTGCAAAAAATCTTCGACCCGTTCTTTACCACCAAACCGGTGGGCCAGGGGACGGGGCTGGGGTTGTCCCTGTCCTATGGCATCGTGAAAAAACATCGGGGGGATATTACGGTGCGCAGTGAAATCGGCGTGGGAACCACGTTTCGAGTCCAGTTGCCGATTCACCAATCAAAGCTGGCAAGCTGAACGCCAATCAAATGTGGGAGCGAGCTTGCTCGCGATGGCGGTGTGTCAGTCAACATGCATAGCGACTGACACGCCCCTATCGTCGGAACGCCGCCCGGAGCAAGCTCGCTCCCACAGGTTCTTTAGCAGTCAGGCAATTATGTGGCTTCCTGGAAATCCATCTCCGGTGGCTGGCGACGGAAGCCGCCGGTCAGCACCGCCAGGTACACCACGCCAATCGCCAGCCAGCTCAGGCCCAGATAGATCGCCAGGTGATCGAGGCTGACCATCAGCCACAAATCCGCCGCCAGACCGATAAACGGGAACAGCAGGAACAACACGAATTCACGCAGCCCTTTGTTCTCACCGCCAATCCAGTAGTGAAAGATCACCGACAGGTTCACCAGACTGAACGCCAGGAACGCGCCGAAGTTGATGAACGAGGTCGAGGTGGTGACGTCCAGTTTCAGTGCCAGCAACGCGACCACGGCGCACAGCAGGATGCTGTTGACCGGCGTGCCAAAGCGTTCATGCAAAGTGCCGAAGAACGATTTTGGCAGCACACCGTCACGGCCCATGGCGAACAACAGCCGCGAGCCGCTGGCCTGAGCCGACAGGCCCGACGCAAACTGGCCGACGATCAGGCCGATCAGGAAGATCGACACGAACACATCACCACCGATGTTGCGGGCAATTTCATAGGCCGCCGAGTCGACGCTGTCGAACTGGAACGACGGATGCGCGATCTGCACGAAGTACGACACACCGACGAAGATCAGTCCGCCGATCAGGGTGATCAGCATGATCGCTCGCGGGATGGTGCGGCGCGGGTCGCGGGTTTCTTCGGTCAGGGTGCTGACCGCGTCAAACCCGAGGAATGAATAACAGGCGATGGCTGCACCGCTCATGATCAGCGGCATCTGCATGTCACCGTTGAAGAACGGTTTGACCGACCACAACGGCGTGCTCGCGTCGCCACCGACGTAGTGCACGCACAGCGCAACGAAGGCGATCAGCACCAGGAACTGCACCAGCATCAGTAACGCGTTGATGCCGTTGGCCAGTTTCAGACCGACGATGTTGATCGCACTGGTGATGCCGATGAACGCCAGCACCCAGATCCACTGCGGCAAGGCCGGGAAGGCGGAGTTGAGGTAGGCCGAGCCGATCAGCCAGATCGCCATCGGCAGGAACAGGTAGTCGAGCAGCACGGCCCAACCGGCGATGAAACCGAGTTTCGGGCTGATCGCCTTGCGGACATAACTATAGGCCGAGCCAGCGACGGGAAACGCCGAGGCCATTCGGCCGTAACTCATGGCGGTGAAAAACATCGCCACCAGCGCCGCCAGGTATGCGGCCGGGACCATGCCGGCGGTGGATTGAGCGAGGATGCCAAAGGTGCCGAGCACAATGATCGGCGTCATGTAGGCGATGCCGAACAGCACCACCGAACCCAATGACAGGGTGCGTTGCAAACGAGCCATGAGCGACTACTCCGAATTATTAGATTTATGGCAGAGCCGAGTTCGGCGCTAAATTTCGGGTGTTTCGTTGTTGTTCTGGTTTTTTGGCCGACAGAGATGTGTTGCCTGTCAGGGCCTCTTCGCGGGCAAGCCCGCTCCCACAGGTGTATCTGTCGTGCGCAAATTCTGTGTTCACTGAACATCCCTGTGGGAGCGGGCTTGCCCGCGAAGAGGCCCGCCCTGACAACACAGGATCCGGATCAGCTCTGAGGAATCATCAGCTCCCGCAATCCACAAGCATGCTCGACAATCTCCCCCGGCAACCGCAGCCGCTGATCATCCAGATACCGATAATCCTGCCGCGCCGCCGTCAGCTGATTCAGGTCCAGTTCAACCGCAAACTGCCCCTCCTCGCGCCCGGCCTCGAACAACAAAGTCCCCAGCGGATCCACCAGCGCACTGCCGCCCGCGAACACCAACCCGCCATCGCCCTCTTCCACCCGGTTGACCATCAGCGCAAACGCCTGGTTTTCCTGGGCGCGGGCCATGATCGCGGTGCGGTGAGTCGGGCCGTACGGGTCCATGTTGCCGTTGGTGACGATCAGCAGTTCGGCACCTAATTGCGCCAGGGCCCGGGCGGTTTCCGGGAATTCGATGTCGTAGCAAATCAGCAGGCCGACCCGCACACCGTTCCACTCACACGTGGCGTAACGGTCGCCGGCCTCGAACACCCCGCGATCCGACGCCCACAGGTGCGTCTTGCGATATTTCAGCGCGATACCTTCGGGGGTGATCAGCAGCGTGGTGTTGTAGAAGCGGCCGTTGTCGTTCTCGGCCATGCCGATCACCACGGCGATGTTGTGTTCACGGGCAGCAGCCAGCACTGCACTGACGGTCGGACCGTCCAGCGGTTCGGCGGTTTCAGCCAACGCCTCGAGGGACGGGAAGCCCATCAGGTGGGTTTCGGGAAACACGATCAGCTGCGTATCGGCAGCACAGGCAGCCATCGCCTTCAGAGCGCGTTCGAGGTTGTAAGCCGTGTCGTTGTCACGGCCCGCCAACTGGGCGAGTTCGACTTTCATGGGTATTCCTTGTTCTTAACCAGGCTGGCAGAAAGATTGCCCGGTCGGTGTCTGTGCGCCAGTATGCGCAGCAAGCCACCGGCCGGGGAATCACGCCGCTGGGGTAACCCGATAGGGGTAGAGGCATGACACTCTCGTTAGACGACATCGCTTGGCACCGCTCGGTCGGGCAACTGATCGACGCCCTGGACAAGCCCAATTTCTGGACGCAGCTGGTACGGTTGCTGGATCAGTACGTGACCTTCGACAGCTGGGTGGCGCTGCTTTTCAGCGCCGATCAGCACCCGCAAGTGTTCGCCGAATGCCCGGGCGCGGACGGCAGTCCCGATCAATTGTTCCAGGACTATCTGCGCGGCTTGTATCTGCTCGATCCGTTCTACATCGCCTGTCGCGAGCAGTCGCGCACCGGGCTCTATCGCCTGTCGGAAGTGGCGCCGGAGCACTTCGAGCTGACCGAGTATTACCAGCGCTACTTTCGTCTGAATGTGGTGGCCGATGAAATCCAGTTCAATTGCCAGCTCGAAGGCGACCGCACGCTGTGCCTGTCACTGGGCAGCAAGCAACGTTTCAGCGGCCAGCAGATTGCCTTGCTGTCGCTGATCCAGCCCTGGGTGCTCGGCCTGTTGCGCCAGCGCCTGCCCTACGAAATCAACGAAGTCGTGGCCCTCGCACCAGCACCACCGCAAGTTGACTGGCGCGTGCAGCTGGAAGCGTCGGTACAGCAACTCAAAGGCGCGCAATTGACCGCCCGGGAGCTGGATGTCGGGCGCTTGATGCTCAGCGGCTGCTCCAGTAAAGAAATCGCCCGCAAGCTGGAAATCTCTGTCGAAACCGTGAAAGTCCATAAGAAACACATGTACAGCAAACTGGGGATCAAATCCCAGTCAGAGCTGTTTTCGATTTTTCTCCAGGCACAGAATGCCTGACACACCGCTGAGGCGCTTTTATGTGGGAGCGAGCTTGCTCGCGATAGCGGTTTCATATTCAACATGGATGTTGACTGACCCGGCGCCATCGCGAGCAAGCTCGCTCCCACAGGGATCTTTGTATCCATGCACCCTGCTGTGTTGAACACAATTGAGTCCGAACCCAAGGAAACCGTATGAGCCTGTCACTCCTGAGCCGCTACGCCTTCTTTGCCGTCTGTGTGATGTTTACCCTCGCCAGCCTGCCCTTCCTGGAGCACGACTGGCTCTGGCCGATCACCGTCGTCACCGGCATTCTCAGCCTCGTGGGCCTGTTCGATCTGCTGCAAAGCCCTCACGCGGTGCGCCGTAATTACCCGATCCTCGGCAACATCCGCTATCTGGTGGAGGGTATTCGCCCGGAAATCCGCCAGTACCTGCTCGAATCCGACAGCGACGCCCTGCCCTTCTCCCGGGCCCAGCGTTCGCTGGTCTATTCACGGGCCAAAAACGAAAGCGCCGACAAACCCTTCGGCACGTTGATCGACGTGTATCAGTCGGGTTTCGAATTCATCGGCCACTCCATGCGCCCGGCGCCGTTGAGCGACCCGAGCAGTTTCCGGGTCATCGTCGGCGGCCCGCAATGCACGCAGCCGTACTCGGCGTCGGTGTTCAACATCTCGGCCATGAGCTTCGGCTCCCTCAGCGCCAACGCCATTCGCGCGTTGAACCAGGGGGCGAAACTCGGCAACTTCGCCCACGACACCGGCGAAGGCAGCATCAGCGCCTATCACCGGGAAAACGGCGGCGACCTGACCTGGGAACTCGGCAGCGGCTACTTTGGCTGTCGCACCGCTGACGGGCGCTTTGACCCTGAACGCTTCGCGGCACAAGCGCAGACGCCCCAAGTACGGATGATCGAAATCAAGATGAGCCAAGGCGCCAAGCCCGGTCATGGCGGGATCCTGCCCAAGCACAAAGTCACCAAGGAAATCGCCGAAACCCGCGGCATCCTGATGGGCGAAGATTGCATCTCGCCGTCGCGGCATAGCGCGTTTTCCACGCCGATTGAACTGATGCACTTCATCGCGCAGTTGCGCGAACTGTCCGGCGGCAAACCGGTGGGCTTCAAGTTTTGCCTGGGCCACCCGTGGGAATTCATGGGCATCGCCAAGGCCATGCTGGAAACCGGCATCCTCCCCGACTTCATCGTGGTCGATGGCAAGGAAGGCGGCACCGGCGCCGCGCCCGTGGAATTCACCGACCACATTGGTGTGCCGATGCGCGAAGGCCTGTTGTTCGTGCACAACACGCTGGTCGGCCTGAACCTGCGAGACAAAATCAAACTCGGCGCCAGCGGCAAGATTGTCAGCGCCTTCGACATTGCCAGCGTCCTGGCCATCGGCGCCGACTGGGCCAACGCGGCACGCGGCTTCATGTTCGCCATCGGTTGCATCCAGTCGCAAAGCTGCCACACCAACAAATGCCCGACCGGTGTCGCCACCCAGGACACCCTGCGCCAACGCGCACTGGTGGTTCCGGACAAGGCCCAACGCGTCTTCAACTTCCACCGCAACACGCTCAAGGCCCTGGCCGAAATGCTCGCCGCTGCCGGGTTGGAACATCCTTCGCAATTGTCGGCCAAGCATTTGGTGCGGCGCATGTCGGCGACCGAGATCAAACTGTTCTCGCAGTTGCATGTGTTCCTGAAACCGGGGGAGTTGCTGACCGGTGAAGTGAATGGCGAGTTTTACTCGCGGATGTGGCAGATGGCGCGGGCGGACAGTTTTGAGCCGAATGAGTTGGCTGCCGCGTAAACAACGTTTGAACGCCAACCTCATCGGGAGGTTGGCATTACATCAAGGAAGAACACCATGCTGAAAGTCATCGCTCAGGATTTCATCAAACCCGAACACATTGAAACCGTTCGCCCGTGGTACGCCGAACTGGTCGAGAAGACTCGACTGGGACCTGATTGCATCGCTTACGACTTGTTCATTGATCAAAAAGACCCCGGGCACTTTATCTTCATCGAACAATGGCCGAATCAGGCGGCGCTGGATGCTCATTGCCAGTCGGAGCATTTTCGGCGGCTGGTACCGCAGATCAACGCTTACCAGGCCAGGGATTGCATTGTCGTGCGGATGGATGCGTTCTGACGCCCGCCGTCACCAGTGCAGCGTCTTAATCGGCGCTGGCTCTTTCATGACAATAAAACCGTAATCGCCGAGCAGATAAATCCGGTAGTACTGGCTCTCCACCACCGGTGGATAACCCTGATAACCCACCCTCGTCGCGTTACGTCGCTCCTTCTCCGCAACGACGTTGGTTATGCCCACTTTCGGCAGGTTCTCGGCCAGCATGAAGAAGTCGATGTTCAGCAGATAGTGCAACACCGGCATCTGCTTGAACGAGCCCGCCGCCCCCCGCAGCCAGTGATCGGAATAGGTCACTGACATGTAAATGCGCTTGGCCTCGAGCAGCTGTCGATTCGACGCGATGTCGTGCTCAAGACTCAATAGCGCGCTGGACGCGAAGGCTTTCTGCACGGTCAGCACGCGTCCATAGGCGTACGACAGCGAAAGCATCGCCAGCAGTGGAACCATCAACAACAACGGCAGCCGCTCGTGGATTCGTGCCAGCGCCAGATGGCTCAAATAGAACAACAGCACCAACAGAACTGCGAAGCCCATCAGGGTCCTGGCGCCTTCATTGAAGTCCCGGAACAACAGCGCGACACCCGACACCAGCAGCGCCACGACCGGCAATGTCAGTAAACACACCAGGCCAATCAGGATCTTCTTCAGCCCTGTGTCCTGACGATCCAACACGTTCAGCCCAAGTCGGACACTGCCGGCAATGGCACACAGCAGCAATGCGGCGAACACCCAGGCAAATCCGCCGTGAAACAGCAGCACGACTTTTTCCAGCACCCGGGCGATGTTGATTTGAAGTTGCAGCAGAGGCTGCGCCGTCCAGTTCAACAACAAGGTGCGATTTCCATTCATGAACGGATAAGCACTGACGCTGTAAATCAACCAGCCCAGGATGGCCTGCGATATTTTCCAGCCGATCAACTCGCACCACTGCGGCCAGTCCAGCTTGTTGTTCGCGCTCCTGAGCAGTTCCAGACAACACAGGCCCAGAAACACATTGAGGCTCACCTGATAGAGCCCCAATGCCAGCGCAATCAGGAACGAGGGCACCAGCCAATGAACAATGCGCGAGGGATGACGGAAGCTGATCGCGTAGATGACCGCCACCACACTCAACGCCATGGCGGGGCCGTCGTATTGATAGGACAGGTTTTGTAGAAAGAACGGGTTGTACCAGAGCGGCAATGGCACCAGGCAGCAGGCAATCGTCGGTTGCGGGTAGTAATGGAACGTCAAACTCGTCAACGCCGCGGCCATGGCCAGCGTGGCGATCAATAGCGGCAGCGGAAAGATGTTCGGCGCGGCATTGCTGAAGGTCAGCAGGTTGTAGAACAGCTCGGTGAATAACCGCCCCTGCTCCGCCCAAGCCATACCGGCCGACAACGATCGCCAGTTGTCATCGATATACGGGTAGTCCGCGAGGATCAGCGGCACCACATACACAAAGGTCGCCAACAGAAAAAACAGCCAGACCTGCCGACGTCCGAGTTCCTTGCTGAAAAAGTCGCTGAACCTGCCCATGCTAAATTCCGAGCCGGTCTTTGCCGCCAATGATGTCTTTCACCACATAGCGCGGCCGATGTTTGGCTTCGATGTAGATGCGGCCGACGTACTCACCGAGGATGCCGATGCCGATCAGCTGCACGCCACCGAGAAACAGAATCGCGGTCATCAACGACGGGTAACCGGGGACGCTGTTGCCGAAGAAAATCTTGTCCAGCACCATGTACACCGCGTAGAGCACCGCGAAGATCGAAATACCGCCACCGACGTAAGTCCATAAACGCAACGGCACCGTACTGAACGAGGTCACGCCTTCCAGCGCCAGGTTCCAGAGTTTCCAGCCATTGAACTTGCTGGTGCCCGCCGCTCGCGCGGCTCGCTCGTATTCCACCACCACGGTGTTGAACCCGGCCCATGACAGCACCCCCTTCATGAACAACTGGTGTTCGGGAAGCGCACGAATCACGTTGACCACCTTGCGATCCATCAGCCGGAAATCCCCGACATTTTCTTCGATGCGGGTGTAAGCGATACGGTTCAGCACACGGTAGAACAACGACGCGCTGTGGCGTTTCAGGTAACTTTCGGCGGTGCGATCCCGGCGTTTGGCGAGCACCACATCCGCGCCTTTTTGCCATTGGTCGATCAACCGCGGGATGACGCTGATCGGGTCCTGCAAATCGACATCCATGGGAATCACCGCATCGCCGGTGGCATATTCCAGGCCGGCGAACAACGCCGGTTCCTTGCCGAAATTGCGCGAGAAGTTGATCAGCAATACCTGTTCATCGGCCTGCGCCAGGGCCTTGACCTCTTCAGCCGTCCGGTCGGAACTGCCATCGTTGATGAACACGATTTCGACCTCAGCCTGGTCAAGCCTCAACTCGCGACGCACGGCCTGATAAAACAGGCTGATCGCCTGTTCTTCATTGAATACCGGAACGATCAACGAGACTTTCATGCGTTACGCTCGCGAAAGACCACGTACTTTGAAACCAGAAAGCCCAGCACCAGGCTCAACGCCGAAAAAATAGCCACCGTCAGCAGACCGTGAAGTCTCCACACGTCGCCTGCATGACCGACGCCCAGACTCAGCGCCCCCATGGCTCCCAAGAATAGAAGATAACCGCCGACCGACGCCTTGGCATCGAAGGTGTACAGCGCGTTCATATAGAAGGAAAACGAGGCGGCAACGCAGAAGGCTGCCAGGTTGCTGACAGCCTGACTGACGCCGGCCCCCACGCTCAGCAGGAAAAAAATTTGCCAGTGGATCAGCGTGTTGGCGACCCCGACTACCGTGTAGCTGGAAAATCCTTTCCACAAGAGCCTCATGGTGATTCCCCTGTTTCAGTTCATAAAACTTTGAACTTGTCTACTGTCAGAAATCACAGGTCTGACTGCCTTTCAGACCAGCGGTCAGGGCTGACCTCAACCCCGGGAGACATCCCGAAATACCCCGGTTTTGCAATTACCTGCGAATCACGCCACCCTGCGCGCCGCCGTTGTGCGGCGCGCAACCTTTGGCGCCTTCGGCTACTCCTTATTCTCAACACCCGTTCACGAGCCCGCCGTCATGACGTTTGAGCGCGATCACCGAATCGACTTTTTTCGCGGCCTGGCACTGATCTTCATTTTTTGGGATCACGTGCCTCACAACCCCCTAGGCCAAATCACCCTGCGCAATGTCGGTTTCAGCGATGCCGCAGAAATATTCGTGTTTCTCGCCGGCTACGCGGCCGTTCTGGCCTACGGCAAAATCCTTGCGCGCGATGGTTACCTGATCGCCTGCGTGAAGATTCTGCGGCGCGCCTGGGTGCTCTACGTGGTCCATATTTTCCTGCTGGCCATGCTGATGGGCATCGTGTTCTTCGCCAACAGTCATGTGGAGACCCGCGATCTGGTGGAGGAAATGGGCCTGCATCACTTCATCACCAACCCCCAGCAAGCGTTGACGGATGAGTTACTGCTGCGCTTCAAGCCGAACCTGATGGACCCGCTGCCGTTGTACATCGTGCTGCTGGCGGGATTGCCACTGGTCCTGCCGTTGCTGGTGCGCAAACCGTGGGCAGTCGTAGCGGTGTCATTGGCGGTGTACCTGCTGGCACCGCGGTTTGGCTGGAACCTGGCGGCCATCAAGGACGGCGTGTGGTACTTCAACCCCGTCACCTGGCAACTGCTGTTTATCCTCGGTGGCTTTGCGGCGATTCACGGGCTGCGGCCACGGTTGCCCGACACTCGCCCGCTGTTGCGCCAGCCCTTGTTTGTCAGCGCGGCGGTGTACGTGGTGGTGACCGGCGTGATTACTGTCTCCTGGCGCTGGCCGGAAATACACGATGCCGTGATGCCAGCCAGCCTGAGCAACCTGCTGTACCCGATCAGCAAGACCGATCTGTCGCCGGTCCGTCTGCTGCACTTCCTGGCGCTGGCTTATGTCACCGCCAGGCTCTTGCCCGGCAACGGCTGGACGCAAAACTGGCTGGCGCAGCAATGCTGTCGCATGGGGCGCTACTCACTGGAAGTTTTCTGCCTCGGCGTGCTGTTGGCGCCTTTGGCGGACATGCTCAACGCCCTGACCGACGATGCGTTTGCCATGCAGGTTTTCACAGCGTTGGTGGGTGCCGGGGTGATGGCGTTGCTGGGGGCGTGGCTGGACTTCAATAAACGCCTGAATCGATCAGTGCAAACCGCGACAGCCTGAAATGCAAAAGCCCCGGCCAAAATGGACCGGGGCTTTTTTGTTTCAGGCGTTACGCCTTACGAAGCCGAACGCACCGCACCCTGCGACACATTGGTCGGTTGCAGCTTGAACACGTAGAACAACACCGTCAGCAGGACCAGGAACGCCGGGCCCACATAGAGCGCCACGCGAGTGTCCGGGAAGTACGCCATCAGGCCGACCACCAGCACCAAAAACGCCAGCGCCAGATACGAGCTGACCGGGTACAACCACATCTTGTATTTCAGGCCGGCACGTTCGCTGGCGCTCAGGCCTTTGCGGAACTTGAGCTGGGCCAGCAGGATCATCACCCAGGTCCAGATCGCGCCGAAGGTGGCAATCGCCGTCACCCAGACAAATACTTTCTCAGGCACCAGGTAGTTGAGCAGCACGCCCAGCAACAAGGCACCGATCGACAGCAGCAAGGCGCGACGCGGCACGCCGTTGTTCGAGGTCTTGGCGAAGCCGGCCGGGGCCTGACCGTTCTGCGCCAGGCTGTAGAGCATGCGCCCGGTGCTGAAGATGCCGCCGTTGCAGGACGACAGTGCAGCAGTGATCACCACAAAGTTGATGATGCCGGCGGCGGTCTTGATGCCCAGACGCTCGAAGGTCATCACGAACGGGCTGCCCTGAGTGCCGATTTCGTTCCACGGGTAGATCGACAGAATCACGAACAGTGCGCCGACGTAGAACAGCAGAATCCGCCAGAACACCGAGCCGATCGCATTGGGAATGGTCTTCTGCGGGTTCTTCGCTTCACCGGCGGTCAGGCCGATCATCTCGACGCCGAGGTAGGCGAACATCACCATTTGCAGCGACATCAACACGCCTTGCACGCCGTTGGGCATGAAGCCGCCGTGCGCCCAGAGATTGGAAATCCCCAGCGCCACGCCGTCGTTGCCGAAGCCGAACGCGATCACGCCGATACCACCGACCACCATCGCAATGATGGTGACGATCTTGATCAGGGCGAACCAGAACTCGAACTCACCGAAGGCTTTCACCGCGATCAGGTTGATCGAGCCCATGCTGATCAACGCGGCGAGTGCCCAGATCCAGCGCGGCACATCGGGGAACCAGACGCCCATATACACCGCCACCGCGGTGATTTCCGCAACGCAGGTCACCAGCCACAGGAACCAGTAGTTCCAGCCGGTCAGGAAGCCCGCCAAGGGGCCGAGGTAGTCTTGAGCATACCGACTGAAGGAGCCGGCGACCGGGTTGTGCACCGCCATCTCGCCGAGGGCGCGCATGATCACCAGGATCGCCAGACCGCCGATGATGTAAGAAAGCATGATTGCCGGGCCAGCCATCTCGATGGCCTTGGCCGAACCGAGGAACAGACCGACGCCGATACAGGCACCGAGCGCCATCAAGCGAATATGCCGTTCGCCGAGTTCGCGTTTGAGCGGGCCGCCTTGAGCGGTCTCGCCATTGGGCAGGTGATTGCCTGGCATAGGGGTACAACCTCGTCTTGTTATTGGATATGACCACCGAGTGTCGAAGCGCTGACCGGTAAGCCAATGCTTTTTTGAAACCGGGCCTGCTTCGTGGGCAAACCCGTCTTGCAGGACAAAACCTGCAAGATCAGCGGGGCGTGCAGTATAAAAAGCTTCCTACAGGGTTTTTCACTCTATAAACCACAACATTCAGCGAGAAGTCTCGGGAAAAGCCGGGTTTACGGAGGGGCATTACCTGCCTTACGCAGGATTATTCGCCAATGAAACGGCGCGGAGTATTGCACGGTAATGGTGCATCGTCATGCCCCTGCTAAATTAGAGTTTTTCGCTTCGACGGCTCTAATACAAGCGTATCAGGCAACAGACACCGCTTCCCCCTGTAGCAGCTGGCGAAGCCTGCGTTCGGCTGCGCAGCAGTCGTAAACCCGACACCGCGGTATATCAGGCTAACCGAGTTGGTCGCATTGCCGACTGCTGCGCAGCCGAACGCAGGCTTCGCCAGCTGCTACAAAAATCTCCTTGGATCCGGGATAAAAAACAGCAGCAACGGTGTTCACAATTTTTTCACCAACGCCAACCACCGTCTAAGCTTCAGACAAGTCCTCTCAATCTGCGTGAATGGATCAGTCGACTATGGGCGTTTTGTGGCAAACCGATTCGAGAAAAAATGTGGTTCCGACTGAACGTGTGGATGAAGCGCCTTTACCTGAAAAACCCCCTCGCAGTCGTACCAAGCACGGTTGGGGGGCGTTCTGGTTGTTGTTGCTGATAATACTGATTGTCCTGGGGCTGGCCGCGGCCAAGGAAATGCGCACGTCGAAGTTTCAATCCCGGGAACTCAGCCAATTCGCCGCCACCCTGAGCTACGAGCTGAAACCCGGTCCCAGCGATGCCATTCACTATCCCGGCGCCGGTCCTTTCGACCTGCGTCTGGGCTACAGCTTCCTGGATGAATTCCTGCCGCGTCTGATCAAGCGCGACTACGTTGTGGCGTCACAAACCCGGTTTTCCCAAAAACTGATGGACTACACCGACAAGGGCTTTTTCGTGCCCTACGCGGAGAAAATCCAGGCTGGATTGTCGATCACCGATTGCCGTGCTGCACCGCTTTACCAGTACAAATACCCACAACAACTGTATTCAAGCTTTTCGGCGATCCCCCCCGTGGTGGTCAACAGTTTGCTGTTCATCGAAAACCGCTTTCTGCTCGACCCCCGTCAGCCCCGGGCCAATCCTGCCGTGGATTGGCCTCGGTTCGGCATGGCTGCGTGGTCCCAGGTTGCCAAGTTGTTGCACCTGCCGGGCCAGTCGGCGGGCGGCAGTACCCTGGCAACGCAACTTGAGAAGTACCGGCATTCGCCCGATGGCCTGACCGTGTCAGGCGCAGAAAAAATCCGCCAGATGATTTCCGCCAGTGTGCGCGCCTATCAGACCGGACCGGAGACCCTCGAAGCCCGGCAGAACGTGATTCGCGATTACCTCAACAGCGTGCCCCTGTCGGCAGTACCGGGCCACGGTGAAGTGCATGGCATGGCCGAAGGTTTGCGCGTCTGGTACGGCGCCGATTTCAACAAGGCCAACGAGCGGCTGGCCAGCAAGGAGACAGATCCGAAAAGCATGTCGGAAAAAGGTCTGGCCCTGCGTGAGATGCTGTCTTTGATGATTGCCCAACGCCGCCCTTCCCACTACCTGACCAAGGGCCACGATGAACTGGCCGAGCTCACCGATAGCCACATTCGTCTGCTGGCACTCAATAGCGTGATCGATGCGCCACTCGCGGCAGCGGCATTGGCCAGCAAAGTGACCTATCGCGACTGGCAAACGCAGCCAACCATCCAGCCAATCGAAACCAACAAGGGCATCAGCGTGGCACGCAGTCGTCTGGGCGGGTTGCTCAACCGTCCGCTGTACGACCTCGATCGCCTTGATCTTTCCGCCACCAGCACCCTGCAAGGCGAGTTGCAAACCCAGGCTACCGAGTACCTGAAGCATCTGGCCGACCCTGTGTTTGCGGCGCAGATCGGCTTGATGGGCGAACGCCTGCTGACCCCCACCAGTACAACCCAGGTGCGCTACAGCTTCACGCTGTTCGAACTGACCCCAGACGGCTCGCGGGTGCGGGTGCAGACCGACAGCACCGACCAGCCGTTCGATATCAATGAAGGCAGCAAGCTGGAACTGGGCTCCACCGCCAAGATGCGTGTAATGACCACCTATTTGCAGATCATCGCCGAGTTGCACGATAAATACGCAACGATGACCGTCCCGGAACTGAAGAAGGTCGACGTCCCTGATCAGGACCGCCTGAGTCGCTGGGCCGTCGATTACCTGATCCAGAACAAAGACCGCAACTTACCAGGCATGCTCGGCGCTGCACTGGATCGCAAATACTCGGCCAGCCCCGGCGAAGCTTTTTTCACCGGTGGCGGGCTGCACACATTCGTTAACTTTCGCAAAGAAGACAACGGCCGCCTCCCTACCCTGCGCGATGCCCTGCGCGAGTCGATCAACCTTCCGTTCATTCGGCTGATGCGTGACCTGGTGCGCTACACCACGTATTCAGGCACCAACAGCAGCGCCGAATTGCTCAAGGACGACCGCGACCCTCGCCGCCAGGAATACCTGGCCTCATTCGCCGACCGCGAAGGCACGTCGTTCCTGCTGAAGTTCTGGAAGAAATACAAGAACAAGGACACCCAGGCACGGCTCGAGACCTTCCTCGACAGCATGCGCCCGACCCCGATCCGCATGGCCGCGGTGCATCGTTATCTGTTGCCACAGGCCAGTCAGGAAAGCTTCAACATGTTCGTGCGCTCGCACCTCAAAGGCGCCAAACTCACCGAAAAACTGACCGACGAACGCCTCCAACGGCTCTACGAAAGCTACGGTCCTGGCGCCTACGACTTGCCGGACCAGGGCTTCATCGCCAAGGTCCACCCGCTCGATTTGTGGTTGATGGGTTACCTGCTGAACAACCCGGACGCCAAGTTCAGCCAGATCGTCAAAGCCAGCCAGTTCGAACGCCAGGAAGTCTACAGCTGGCTGTTCAAAAGCCGTCACAAGGGCGCCCGCGACAGCCGCATTCGCACCATGCTGGAGATCGAGGCGTTCCTCGACATTCACCAACGCTGGCAGAAAGTCGGCTATCCGTTCGACCATCTGGTTCCGTCGCTCGCCACCGCCATCGGCAGTTCCGGCGATCGTCCGGCAGCATTGGCGGAGCTGATCGGTACCATCCTAAACGACGGCGTGCGCATGCCGACACTGCGCATCGACAGCCTGCATTTTGCAGCGAACACGCCGTACGAAACCAAACTGATCAATGACCCGGATGCCGGTAAACGGGTGATGCCTTCCGAGGTCGCCACGGCCATGCGCGAAGCCTTGTCGCAAGTGGTCGATGCCGGTACGGCCAAACGTGTTTCTGGCAGTTTCATCACGCCGGATGGCAAACCGTTGGCCATGGGCGGCAAAACCGGTACGGGCGATAACCGCATCGAAGCCTTCGGTTCGGGTGGGCGAATTCTGAGTTCGAAATCCATTAACCGCACCGCGACCTTCGTGTTCTACATCGGCGATCGTCACTTCGGCACGATGACTGCGTTCGTGCCCGGGCAATCGGCCGAAGCGTTCAAATTCACCTCGGCCTTGCCTGTGCAAGTGCTCAAGGGGATGGCGCCGATTCTGACGCCGTATCTGCAACCGGGTAGCAGTGTCGCGTGTCAGCCGGTTCCGACATCGCGACTGTGAGCTTTTGCGCAGCAGGTGGTATTTAATTATTTTTCAGATTTGAATACTGACCTGTTTACCGGCTGAAAGCGCCGGTTAGGCACAGATCTTTAGACTGTTGTTTTTAGCCCCGACAGATAGGCTGATCATTCTTAAAACGATCAAGGATGATTGCCATGTCTGACGCTCCCACGCTCGGCCAAAACATGAACAAGGGCCGGCACTACGAGTTCATCAAAAACACCATCAGCAACAACTTCAAAGGTGCCACTGTCGGCAGAGGCCGGGCACTGGCGGCTACTGGATTGAAGATTGAGCCGTGGTACACCACATCGCCCGCCACCCATCATGACAAGCTGAAAGCGGCCAACCTCAAGGCATGGCGTTCGCAGAATACGGTCGACAAACTGTTCGAAAAACTGGACCTCCATTCGTTCGCCGCGCCCCTGCTCCAGGCAGAGCTCAAAAAGCGTTACGGAGTCGAGCATGACGTCAAGACGACCTACGTGCGCCTGTACCTTCCCAAGGATTTGCCCTGGTATGTGATCGACCTGCGGGATGGTGTCACAGCCCGAACCGTGTCCATGCTGGATGCGGCGCTACACAACTTTGCAAAGAGTGAACAGGTTGATACCGGCTCGGACTTCATCACCGAACCCGACCATCGCGGGCACTTCGATGTCCTGCCAATCAAGCGAAAAATGACCATCAGCCAGTTCCAGGCGCTGTGCCGGGAACTGGACATTGGCGCCCGATATAACGCATACCTCGAAAGCTGCCTGCTCCCCGGCGACCCCATGGCCAAAGCCATCCTTCAACAGATGGTGACTGAAAGCCAGAAAGACGCACTCGCCGTCGCCGCGCAACTGGCGCTGATGACCGAGGATATCCAATACGACGCCTACAAACTGATAGTGGCGCTGGCAAAGGACGAACCTCTACCGCTCCTCAATGGGAAACAAATGCTGTGTTGCGATTTCTCCATGATGGGGACGCGTATGACCGGCATTGTTCTTTTGCTTCCTGTCATGCGAGACAGCCGAGGTATTCGACGGCTCATTGCCTATGTTCCCCATGACCCGGATCACCCGCTCAAGGAATACGAATCAACAGACGCCTTCATGACGGAACTGGCGCGCCAGTTGCGCGAAAACAAGGTCGGCGCCTCAGCAAGGCAGAGTTACCGACAATTCTTCAGCCAGTTTGTCGATCAACAGCAGCGCGGGCATTTTTTTGCCAATCTGGATCGAGGCCTCACCACCATCAAATGGCATGACAAAGAAGATCGGACGGATCAACGTCCGGCGTGGCGCGAAGAACCTGTGCCTCACCTTCGCTTGCAGTTCCAGTCTCTGCCAGTTCCTCGGAGTTACTGGACATATGCCTACCAGCAGAAACTCAACAAGGTCCTCAACGACGCGCGTGAAATCGCCGTGTCCACCGCTGACACAGATATCAAGGCGCGCTGGGCCTGGTGGGACAACTTCAAGAAAGTCGTATCGGACCTTTTCAACGTCGCCCTGTTGATCGCCACGCCATTCGTGCCGGGTCTGGGCGAACTGATGATGGCCTACACCGCTTATCAACTGACGAGTGATGTCATTGAAGGAGTTGTCGATCTGGCCGAAGGTCTGGCAGTTGAAGCAGCCGAGCATATGATCAGCGTGGTGACGGACGTCATTCAACTGGCGGCGTTCGGGGCGGGTGCAGCGATTGGAAGCACGCTTCGATTCAAATTGTCGGCGCTGGTCGAGGGCATGAACCCGGTCACGTTGCCCAACGGCAAACAGTCGCTGTGGCATTCCGATCTCAAGCCTTATGAACAAGCCAGTCTGAACCTGCCCACTGATTCGAAACCCGACGTCCTCGGCCTGCATCGACACCTCAATCAGGACATCCTGCCGCTTGAAGGCAAGCTCTACGCCGTTGAAACCACTTCGCACGACCCGAGCGCCACGCACCGCCTCAAACACCCCTCCCGACCGAATGCCTACTCGCCGAAGCTCGAACACAACGGCAGCGGCGCCTGGATGTTCGAGGGCGAGAATCCGGGCGATTGGGAAGGTGAAACGCTGATGCGTCGCCTCGGCCATAGCGTCGAGCGCTTTACGCCAATCGAGCGCGAACAGATTCGCATCAGCAGCGGTACCGACGAAGGGGAACTGCGGTGGATGCATATCGAGCATGCACCACCGCCGCCGCTGCTGGTCGACGCGATCAAGCGCTTCGGCGCCTTTGACGAGGTGCAGATCGCCAGTGCAAACATCCGTGCCGGACGACCGCTCGACCCATCGTCCGTGTGGTTCGTACCACAGCTGACAAAGCTCCAGGGCTGGCCCGCCGAACGGGCGCTGAAGGTTTATGAACGGTCTGACTTGACTGGTCAGTCACGCACCTATGGCAACGCCAAAGCAACTGACACCAATACCCTGAGCATCGGCCTGCCGGAGCTCCTGTCCGGCCGGCTGTCCGAACGCGTTTCTGTCTTTTTGAATGACACCGAAATCAACGCCCTGCTGGGTCGCGAAGTACCACGCGCCAAACGCGTCCAAGCAGTGCGTGACCGATTGGCGGAGGCCGTCGATCAGCATCAGGGCGAAATTTCCAAACGCCTGTACCAGGCGGGTGAGCGGTCGAACAGGGCGCAAACCCGCGTGCTGAAACAGACGTTCCCGGACATGCCGCTCCCGCTTGCGGAAAAAGTCCTGGCTCAAGCAAAGCCAGCCGAACTGCGGCGAATAGCCGATGAAAGTCGCCTGCCCCTAAGGGTCAAGACCCTGGCGCGCGAAGTGAATTTCGAAGCGTCCACCGCCCGCGCCTACGACGGTTTTTATCGCGACGAAATGATGGTGCCGAACACTGAGATGCTAGCGTTGAGAACCCTGACACTTCATAACGAGAGCCTGAGCGATTTTCGCATTGAGGTGCGAGATGGCGTATTTGACGGCCCGCTACGCTGTAGTGTCGGCCCCGATGATGCCTCGACGGTACGGCTACTGATCCGCGATGAGCAGGGCCGCTACGAGGTGCTCGACGGGGACAACCGGCAGCTGCACAAAGCCGGTGACTTCTACGAAGCGATACTGAATGCCCTGCCCGACGACAAGCGCACGGCATTGGGTTACGCGCGCGGTCACGGTCGCCAGCTTAAACTGTGGATCATGGAAATCTCCGCGCCGTCGGGCGAACGCCGAACATTGCTGGCGGAGCCGCCCATTCGCGCCGTTGCCACGACTGAAACCGCCAATCTGGTGCGTGGTCCGTTCTGGTTCTTTGGCGAAAAAACCCCGGAGCAGAGGATCAAGGACCTGCATCCGCAATTGAGCGATCAGCAAGTCACCAGGTTTCTTCAGGCATTGCGTGCCAAGGGCGATCCCAACCAGGCCATAGACCGCATCAGGGATGACCTCAAGCAATTGCGCAACACTTTACAG
Organism: Pseudomonas sp. NPDC098740; assembly: GCF_044760065.1. Classification (NCBI taxonomy): domain Bacteria; kingdom Pseudomonadati; phylum Pseudomonadota; class Gammaproteobacteria; order Pseudomonadales; family Pseudomonadaceae; genus Pseudomonas; species Pseudomonas sp. NPDC098740. Next base: position 84,758 of record NZ_JBIWAM010000005.1, read on the forward strand.
GCGTGGCGGGACAACCAACCGACTCAATTCGACAGTGTCGGGGATCCCATCGCCGGGATTAACAGGGACTTCCTGCAAAACGGCGGAAGGCATATCGAGGAACGGCTGCTTGAGTGCTTCGAACGCAAGAGCGAAGCGTTCGGCGAGCGCAGCATCCTTGCGCACGGGGGCTATACGCTGGACCTTTCCTCCGAAATCAGGGGTCCGGATCTCGAGAGTTGGTGGAAGCAAGTGCGCAAGCTGGCCGACATCAGCAAATACCTTGACCAGATCACCGTGCTGAACCTGGACAAAGCGCGTTTTTCGGTCGACAGCAACGGTCTATTGAACGACTTCCCGAACCTTCATCAGCTGAGTGCCCGCAACACAGGATTGACCACGGTGCCATCCGATATCGGCAAGCTGGGTCAGCTGACAACCCTGGATTTGGCTGACAACCGAATCAGTCTGAGTGCCAATTCGCTCGAGCAGTTGAGCAACCTCACCAACCTGGAAACTCTGAGGCTGGACGGCAATCCGCTGCGCCAGCCCCCGAATGTCGGTGGCATGCGCGACTTGAAAGTATTAGGTCTGGCAAATACCGGTATCGAAGACTGGCCGCAAGGTCTTTTCAGCGACGCGGCCGGCGAGAGAAACCGCCCGCGTGGTTTTGCTCTCGACATGCGCCAATGCCCGATCAAGACCGTACCGGAGGTCGCACCAGGGTCGGATCAAGCGTTCATCCTGGCACGTGCGCGATTCGGCACCATGCGGCTTTCCGATGCCGACCGGATCCGTTTTGGCGACTACCGCGAATCCGTGGGCTTTGCCCGTCAGCAGGCCTATTCAGGAGCTGTAGAGGATGAACTGAGCCATTGGAAGCCGTCCTCGACCGCACCATCGGTTTTCGATTTGTCCGAGGGTTACAAAGTACACAGGGAAGAGTCCTGGCACGATGTGATGGCCGAACCCGGCTCCACCGATTTTTTCAGGGTCATCAGTAAGCAGAGAGAAAGCCAGGACTACCAGGACGTCGGAGCTCGCAAGCAGTTGACCAAGCGCGTCTGGCAAATGATCGATGCCATGGCGCTGGACTCCGATTTGCGCGAAGAACTTTTTAAACAGGCCAATGATCCCGAGAGCTGCGCGGATGCCGGGGCGCAGCTGTTCAACAACATGGGGCTCAAAGTACTGGTGTCGCAAGCGTACACAGAATCGGCGTCCCCCACGGTGCTCGACGACAAACTGGTCAGGCTGGCCCGTAGCGCCGCTCGCCTGGAAAAGGTCGGTGATATCGCCAGAGCCGAAATCAGCAGCCAGAAGCAAAAGTTTCTGATCAATCCGGCAAACAACACCCCTCCGGATAATGTGGAAGTGCACCTGGCGTTTGAAACGGGACTGGCAAAACGCCTGGAGTTGCCGTGGCAGTCCGAGGGCATGCTGTTTGAACCGAGATCCGGGGTAGATCGGGCAAAAATCGACACAGCCTATGACACGATCATCGAACGGGAGAAAGGCGACGGGCTGGTCAATGGGATGGTCGATTCATTCGAGAACCCGTTCTGGGAGCAACATTTGCGTAAAACCTACCCTGAACAGTTCGAGTCGAACGATCAACTTTTCAAGGAAAAACAAGGGCAGCTCGAAGAGCTGCGCGAGGTTCAAAACCAGTGGGCAAATAATCAGGACAGGGCTCAGACAACACCGCTTCAGAAAAAACTGGAAGCGTTGGCCCGAGCGCTGAACGTTCCAGAGAAAGACGTGTTCAGTGGCGAAAAAATGAGCACGTCGTTTTACAACAGGCTGGTGCAAGACATGGGCTATGCACGGAACGAGTTGGCCAGAAACCTGACCCGGGCAGCGATGGCACGAGCCGGGCTTTGAAAATGTAACGCGCCTGGGGATCTTTTGATTGACCCTACGCCAGCGCCGAGTCTTATCACTCGGCGCTGCTTCTCGATCGACACATTGCTCAGCCCACTTCCGAATCCCGGATATCGAGGCGCCTGTTTCAGCTCACTCCCCCGGCGCCCTGGCGCTGAACAACAACAGTACGTTGCCGCTGTAATCCCCCGGGCGGTATCCCCCGGACGGCATCACCGGATCGATCTCCAGCAACACCCGCTTGCCCGCCGCCGCCTCGGCCGCCGACACCACTTGGCGCGGAACACTTTCAGGGCTCAATTCCACGCCGTTGAAACTGACCCGCAACGCAATGTCGTCGCCCGGCTTGCCGTTCGACAGGTACGGCGCTGCGTCCAGGCGCGCTTCAATGGCGCTGGTGTCATGCCGCACATCGAAGTGCTTGCGCACGCTGCTCAGGGTCGATGTCGAGGGGTTCCAGTTCAACCGCTGCGGCCGGTGAATCCAGTCCGGTTCGGCCGGGATCAGGTAGAACGAGCGCGTCGGGATGCTCACGGATACCTCGAAGGTGTGCTCTTCCCGGGCAGCCCATGTCAAAGAGCCCATCAGTGCGGTCATTGCCGTCAGCGCGACGGCGGCGCATTGCTTGATCATGTTCAATACCCGTTGTGTCGATGGAAAGCCGACCTATCGGCTGGCAATCTTCAGGACTTTTTTGCTGTCGCCTTCGATCAGGATGAAACGGTATTCACGCCCCTTTTCCTTGTCGAAGCCAAATGCCTTGCCTGCCATGACGTGGTGTTTGGTGGTCGCGCCACAGTCACTCTCGTTACTCAATGAGCAGCTTTTGAATTCATCGACGATCACCACGGTGTTGCCATTATTTTTCAACTCGTAGCGGCTGGCAGTGTCATTGATGACGGTCTCGAAGCGAGCATCTTTGGGGCGCACGAAAAAGACTGTGCCGAACCCGGTCATCACGTTGACCCCGGCCGACAGGTTCTTTTTGTAGTCTTCGCGCTCTTCGCTTGAGACGGCGAATTCATCTTCCTTCTCCGGTACCACTGGCACGAAACGCACACGGAAGTAGCGCTCGCGGTCTCGCTCGCCCATGTACAACAGACGCGTGCCCTGCATGCCCTGGGCCGGCACGATCAGCCGCGCCGGGCTGGCCATCACGCCGTTGCGCGAGGCGCCGTCGGCGGCAGCTTCGAGCGGTATTTCCTTCGGCGTGCCGTCGGCCTCGTAGACGATTTCCAGTACGTTGACCTTGACGAAAGCGGTGGCATCGCCGCTGTTGAATACCCGTTTGAGGTAGGTACTTTTATCCGCATCCAGATAGTCATACACGGTGCCGACATTGATCTGCGGCCCGGCGTTGGCCGTCCCGAAAAACACACTGAGCACCCACAGCAAAAACACACGGTTCATCGTCTTTTATCCCATAAGAACAAAGTGGCCAGGCTCGAGCGGTCAAACTTCCGAGTCCCAGATAATGGTGATGTTGCCGCTGAACGTGTCGCTCACGCCGGGCCGCAGCAGAAAATCGATGGAGTCCTTGGGCATATCGAAACGTAGCGAGCCGGCCTTGCGATTCACATAGATCCCTGGTTGAAAGACTGATGACCAGGTGTTGTATCTCAGCGGGTAAAGCTTGACCGGCCCGCCCGGCCCGATGATTCCGTCGGGCAAGGTGAGGTAGGTTTCCACTTCGGTGGTACTGCCTTTGGGGCTGTACAGCTTGCAGCGGGTGCCGCCGGACGAGCTGCATAGCATCATGACTTTGAAGCGCGACGACGCCGACAGATAAAACAGCTGGTCGCGGTAGATCTTGCTCGGTTTGCGACCGCCTTCAATCCAGCGTTGCCACCCGCCCTCGGGTTCCAGCGAAACTTTGTTGCCGCCCGGTGGCAGGTCAACCTTCAGGGTGTGCTGTACGTCGAGGACGAAATCCAGGGTCAGGTTGGCGTCGTCCGGTTGCATCACTGGCCCCAGATCGAAATCGGCGCCGGGACCCAGGGTGTAGGGAATCGAGCCTGTGTACAGCCCGCTCGACATGCCCAGGGGATTGGGAGTGCGCAGTTCATAGGCGATATCGAGGGTGTCAAAGTACATGGAGGGAATGAAGTAAGCGGCCACCTTGACACAAGCTGCTTCCACGGGCGTTTTCCAGAAAAACCGATAACTCGTGGGGGTGTAAGCCCCAACACCGCTGTATTGACAGGGTGCCGGTGCGTAGACCCAACTGTTGTTGGTCCATAGCTTTTGATGACCTTCGAGTATGTCGGTCACCCCCACCAGACTGGCCGCTGATTCGCTCAAAATGAACCTGGAGCCAACACCGGTGATGCGCACTTCAACAGTCTCCGTTTCATGGGTCTCGGCATTGGTCACCGTCAGCTGTCGCCAGTTGGCCGGCACCTTCAATGGGATACCTTCGCCGACCCCGATGAAACGGCTGGCGTTGAACCGGATCGGCAGCTGAATACTGAACATATTGTTGGAAGCGCATTCACCCGGATAGCTCGCGCAGTAACCACTGTTCGGTGTTTTGTTGAGAAATGCATTTTTGTTTGGCTGAGAAGGATCCGGCTGAAACAACGCTCTGATTTCCTGATTCGCCGCCTCAGCCGAAGGCACCGCCAGTGCCATTAACAACCCCAGATAACAGGTAGATTTCTTCATATATTCACCCCGCCTTTTGCTCGTTGGAGGCGACGTCCGCCAGGGTGTCCGGCGTGCAGCGCAGATCACCGATCATCAACACATTGTTCTCACTGCGATGTCGGCTCGCATCGAGACGGAACTGGCACAGCAACTGGTTGCCCTGGCGCACTTCAAGCGTCGGTGAGCCGGCGTTCATTTCCATCGAGAAGAACCCGTCGACTTCCGTCACCCCGCGGCTGGCATGGTTGATCACGTGATGGCCCTTGAGCGGCCGACCCTGTTCATCGACCAGTCGCCCGAGCACCGTCATGGTTCTCATCACCCTAACCTTGCGGTACTCCACCCCGCCCTTGTTCAGGTGATAGCGCGTGCGCGGCGGTTCGATGGTCGCTGCCGGCACGTGATTGCCTTCAAAATCGAAGCTCACCGAACTGTTCTGGTACGCGGTAATCGGAATGAAATTGCGCCCCGGCTTCAACGCCGCGCCGCCACCGCTGTAATCGTCGGCGCGCAGGGTGATGTCGTCGATGTCTGATTCCACGTCGACAATCATTCCCGCGCCACGCATTTCGTAATGGCTGGTCATGAGCATTTGCTCGCCGCCGACGACCAAGGTGCTGTCCAGGTTAAGACCGCCGGTGAAGTTGCCGTTGTAGGACGAACGCTGGACGAAACCGTCGCCATTGACTGCGTCGGTACGAAAGTTGGCAAGGCTCGACACACCCACGCCGTAGGTGTCAGTGAGTGCAGTCACCGAGACGTTTTGCAGCACGTGATCCTTCAAATCCTTGCGCCAGCCGAGGGAAGCATTGTTGTCGCGGCTGCCGTCACGGGCCGTGCGCGAACCGATGCTGCCGGTGATCTGCTGGCCCGGCGCGCCCAAGGCCAGGTTAAGGCTCAGGTCGATCCCGCGGTTGCGTGCGTCGCCGCTGCTGAAACTGCCGGGGCGATCAAATAGCGACAGACGCCAACTCGCATCGCTGCCAAGCAACGTAGCGCGCTGGGTCCAACCCAGATCCATACCGATGCCATCGATGTTGCCCTCGCTGTGGGACACCCGTCCGCTGATCGAACTTTTACTGCTGACCCGATGGTTGATCGCCAGGGATGAATTGCTGGTTTCGCCCATGAACACATTGCGTTGGCGCACCCGTGTACCGTCTGGCAGGGTTTCGTACAGGTTGGTGGTGTCCAGCCAGCTGCGGTTGTGGCTGATCACCAGGCTACCGGAGCCATAGTTGTAAAGACTTTGCAGATCGAGACCGGTGCCATGATCCTGGGTCTGATACACGTTGGCATACAGGCTGATGTGATTGGCCAGGGTCCAGTCGATGGAACTGCCGTATTGCAGTTTTTCGCGAATCTGCCGCGCCGATAACCCGAGAATGACTCGCGGGTGCAACAGGTAATTGATCGAGGCGCCGGCCGTAGGACTGCCGCTGGACTGCTGGTCCCAGTTACTGAGCAGTTTGCTTTCTTCACCGGCAAACAGGTTGTAGCGCCAGCGCTCATCGAGGTTGCGCCAGTTGTTGGGTTTGTAGACCAGCTCCTGGGTAGTGGAGGTGATCTGGCCATCTTCGACCAAGCGCACTTCCACTTCGTAGATCCCGCCTGGCAGCGGCCGGGTATCGAGGGTTTGCAATCCCGCGGGCACTGACTGGGTGTTGATCAACAGACCGTCGCGATAGATCTCCACCGACCCTTGGCGATTGGCCGTGACATAAATCGGGTAGACGCTGGGCATCGGACTGTTGATCGCCAGGCTGTCAGAGCTGCCGAACATGACGCCGACAGCGGTATCGGGGCTGGTGCCAAACGTACGAGGTTGACGGGTCAGCCCTTCGGAACTTGGGGTGAAATAGCCCAGGCGCAGGAAACTGCCCTGCAGTTCGCGCTGGGTGTAGAGCTCGTGAACCGCGTGATAAAGCTTATCGTCGGGACCGCCGAGGCGGGCCAATTGCATGTTGAACGTCTGGCTCCAGTTGCCCAGGCTCGCGCTGGCTTCAAGGCCATAGCGCCCACCCAGATCCTGATCCTGGCCGCCATTGAGGTTGAGCTGGTTGCGCACCATCAGGCCGCTACTGCCGCCATCCGGCTGCTCGTAATAACGCCTGGCCTCCAGATCGCGCTCGGCGTTTTCGGTGAGGATCGAAACCAACGAGCTTTCCAGGTTGTAGTGCACGGCCAGCACCTGATCCGGGCATGATCCCGTGCAATTGCCCAGCGGCACACCCGGCTTGAGATAACTTGCCCATTTTTCCCGTTCAGCGGGGCCGAAACGGTTTTCGCTGGTGTCGGTAAATTCGAGCAGGGTAACGCGATCATCGCGAGACAACACCACCATGGCCTCTCCCAGAGGCTGTTGATCGAGTTCTACCCGGACAGCCAGAGGCACATCAAAGAAATGCTCCTCGAAATCCGTCGGAAGACCTTTGGCCTGCGCCAGGAGACTTCGCGGTGTCGTACCGGCGGAAGAAACGGGAGCCGCCGCTGCACTGGCGCAAAACAACAGCGCAAGCGCAGCCGCGATGGGGGTCATCGGGAACATGAACTCTTACTCTGATTACGATCAAGTTGAAGTCCGACGGGACAAACAATGCTGTTTGCCCTGTCGGTTTGCGCGACTTTGAAAGTTAGCGCGAGCCGCCCACGGGAGGGACAGCGTCGAAGGTCATTGCCACGACACCGGTGTAGTCGCCCGGCAGGAAGGTCGTACCTACCGCACTGATTTTCAGCGGTGCGCGGAAGTTCACGTCAGACTCGGCTTCACCTACAACCATTTGCGGGGTCAAGTTGAGTTCCTTGTTATTGAGTTCCACTTTCAAAGCAATGGTATTGGAACCAGAGATCAGTTTTGGCGCGCTGTCCAGGCTGGCGTGAACCGAACCGTTGTTGTTACGAACATCGAAGAACCCGTTCACTTCTCCCATTTTGCCGGTGGTAGGCTGGAAGCTCATATCCTGATCCTTGTTGACGAGGTCAGGATGGGTAGGCACCACGTAGAAACCATTAGTCGGCACGTGGGCGACGATGCTGATGGAGTGAGCAGCTTCACCTGCGGCAAATGCCCCGGAGGAACCCAGCGCCAAAAAAGCCAATGGGGCAGCGATTGCGATTTTCTTGAACATTGTTAAATACCTGTTTTCTTTATGGAATCGGTTCATTGAAAGTTAAAAAATGCTTACCCGTAACAGGTCGCTTTATTTAAACTTCCAACGCCGAAACATCTTCGACTTCTTGTTCCGGAAAGTAAGCAGGCAACTTCCCATGAGCGCGTAGTTAAACAACCTCATGACCAGAAGGAAAAAGAAACAAAAAACCCAAACACCAAACAGTGACTGTAAGTTACAGCCTACATACAGTTTTTCTAAAAAAACCATACAGCGGCTTCGCCTAGACAACAATGGACCTGCAGGATTTTTAGAACATAAGCTCAACTATTATTAGAGCAATAGCTTTAACTATTAAGCAATTCCTGCATCGGCGACAAAATCAGCTGATGTACGGTGATATTTCCTGGTGAATTGCATCATTGACCGCGCCAACCGCTCGTCGGCACAGATCAGCCCCTTGCAAAAAACATCTTGCACTGCGCTTAAGATATATCTTAAGTTGTATCTAAATACGACGAGAGCAGCGAAAAATGAGAGACCATCATTCCCAACACCGCGACCATAACGACGGCCGCGACGGCTTCGAAAAACGCCCAGGCCCCGGCCGCGAACGCGGTGGCCGTGGCCCACGGGTCTTCGCCCCAGGCGATTTGAAATTGCTGTTGCTGGCGCTGATCGCCGAACAGCCGTGCCACGGCTATGACCTGATCCGCCAGATCGAAAGCATGTTCGACGGCGCGTACAGCCCCAGCCCCGGTGTGATTTACCCGACCCTGACCTTCCTTGAAGAAAGCGAAATGATCCTGGGCGACGCCGAGGGCGGAAAAAAACGCTACACCATCACCGATGCCGGACGTCTGTCGTTAAGCGATCAGGCGATCGCACTGGACGGCGTGCGGATGCGCATCGAAGTCAGCAAGCGCTCATTGCGCGGCCATGACCGCCCCGCCGAGATTCACGAAGCAGTGCACAACTTGCGTCATGCCTTGCAGATGCATCACGGCCGCTGGAGCCCGGAAGAAATCCTGCGGGTGCGCGACCTGCTTAACAACACCGCCAAAGCCATCGTCGATGGCCCTGTCGTTCAACCCGCTCAGGAGCAAGCCGAATGACTGAAGTGATCGTGCAAACCATCCACCGTGTCAGCCACGAGATCAAACGCCGTCGCCTGGAAGTGTTGCGGGTGGTCGACCTGACGCCGCGCATGCGCCGCATCACGCTGGGTGGGCCGGAATTAGCGGGCTTCGTCAGCCTCGGCACGGACGACCACGTCAAACTGTTGTTCCCACAGAATGAAGCGCAGCAGGCGGCGCTGGAAACCCTGGTACTCGGTGCCGGCAAAGACAACGGCCCGATGCCCGCCATGCGTGATTACACCCCTCGGCGCATTGACCTCGACGCACTGGAACTGGACATCGACTTCGTACTGCACGGTGACGGCCCCGCCTCGACCTGGGCCGAACAGGCCAAACCCGGCCAGTTCCTGCACATCGGCGGGCCACGGGGTTCGATGATCGTGCCGGACATTTTCGACAGCTACCTGTTGATCGGCGATGAGACGGCCATCCCCGCGATTGCTCGTCGACTGGAAGGCCTGGCGGCCAATCGCCGGGCACTGGTGATCATCGAAGTGGAGAACGGTGCCGAGCAGCAAAAACTCGACAGCGTGGCGCAGGTCAATGTGATCTGGGTACTGCGCGAAGGCGGCAGCAATAACCTGCTGAACACCGTGAAGCAGCTGCAGGTGCCCAGCGGCAACCTATACGCCTGGGTGGCGACCGAGAGCAAAGTGTCGCGGCAGATACGCCGGGTGTTGCTGGATGAGCACGGGCTTAACGAGCAGTTCGTCAAAGCCGTGGGTTACTGGCGGGCGGATGAAAGCGACGACGAGTGAAACCTTAAAAGATCGCAGCCTGCGGCAGCTCCTACAGGGTGTACGACGATCCATTGTAGGAGCTGCCGCAGGCTGCGATCCTGGCGACCTTATTGGCGATGACGTCTATCCAGCCCAACCACCAACAACGCTATCGCCACAAACCCCAATAGCAGCCCCCCGGCATTCACAAACACCTGTGGATAACCCAGTTTGCCGACATCAATGAAAGGATAGGGATAAACCGCCAGCAGATGCCCGCGCCACAACGAGTACGCGAAATACACCACTGGATAGATCACCCACGCAGCGATATGCCGCAGTCGCAACGTGCCTTTCGGCACACAGCACCACCAATAAGTCAGAAACAGCAGGGGCATGACGTCATGCATCAGCTCATCGGCCAGCCATTGCCAGCCTTGCGGATGCCATAAATGACGCAACAACACGTTGTACCCCAGGCCGACCACGGCGATGCTCACGGCAATGCCGCTACTCACCCACGGCTGCAAGAACCAGCGTCGCGCCGCCGACTCGCGGGACGTCAGCTCACACGTCAGCACGGTCGCCACCAGCGTATTGCTCAGCACGGTGAAATAGCTGAAGAAGCTGACCAGCCCGCCGAGCAGGCTGGCCGCCAGCGTCCAGCGTGAGTAGAAAATCAGGTACAGCTGAATGCTCAGTCCCGCCCAGCCAAGCACCGCCGCCACGGCGACAAAACGACGCCTCGCGGCAGAACCTGGCGTCGGTGGGTTGACCATGCTCAGACCGGGCGCTTGGTGCGCATCAGCTTCACGTACAAGCGTTCGACCTTCTCCCGCGCCCACGGGGTTTTGCGCAGGAATGTCAGGCTCGACTTGATGCTCGGATCACTCTTGAAACAGCGGATATCGATGCGCTCGGCCAGCCCCGACCATTCGTAGTGTTCAACCAGCGCGTTGAGGATTTGCTCCAGCGTCACGCCGTGCAGCGGGTTGTTGTTCTGTTCGGTCATGCCGGGCCTTCGAGCGGTGAAAGAATGGGAAGCCGCGCACCTTAGCCGAGGGCTTCGTTGGGGGGAAGCGATCTGTGTGCGGTCAGTTAAATGTAGGTGAAACGCAAAAGATCGCAGCCTCGTTTCACTCGACAGCTCCTACATTGGAATGCGTTCACCTGTAGGAGCTGTCGAGTGAAACGAGGCTGCGATCTTTTCCACTGACTGTTACCAAATCCGAAACGCTCCATGTCGTTAAAAGCGCTTTCTCTATTTGTAACAGGACATTATCCTTGCGCCCGTCAAGCTGAAACGCTTCCGCTGCCCGCGACATACTGCCGCTTCAGTTCACCCCCCAGAAAAGACCAAGAATTACTTCCCCTATGCCTTATCTTCAAACTCCGCGAGACAGCGCTGTCCGCACCACTATTGCTGGTCGAAAAGCCCTGAACCTGATTGGCGGATTCACCGCGCTGGGCCTCGCCACTTGCACCCAGGCCGCTCCGGCTTTCGATAGTGAGTCGCCGTGGATGCTGGGCGACTGGAACGGCACGCGCACCGAACTTTCGGAAAAAGGCTACGACTTCAAAGTCGATTACACCGGCGAAATGGGCAGCAATCTGCACGGCGGTTACGACCATGACCGCACCGCTCGCTACAGCGACCAGTTTGGCCTCGGCACGCACCTGGACCTGCAGAAGATTCTGGGCTGGGACCACGCCGAATTTCAGCTGACCATCACCGAGCGCAACGGCAACAACATCAGCAACGACCGCATCAATGATCCGCGTGTAGGCGGGTTCACCTCGGCTCAGGAAGTCTGGGGTCGCGGGCAAACCTGGCGCCTGACGCAGATGTGGTATCAGCAGAAATTCTTCGATCAAAAGCTCGACATCAAGGTCGGCCGTTTCGGCGAAGGCGAAGACTTCAACAGCTTCCCCTGCGACTTCCAGAACCTGGCGTTCTGCGGCTCTCAGGTCGGCAACTGGGTCGGTGGCATCTGGTACAACTGGCCGGTCAGCCAGTGGGCGATGCGGGTCAAATATCACCTGACGCCGGAGCTGTACGCGCAGGTCGGTGCCTACGAGCAAAACCCGTCGAACCTTGATCGCGACAATGGCTTCAAGCTCAGCGGCAGCGGCACCCAGGGCGCGATCCTGCCGGTGGAACTGGTCTGGTCGCCGAAGCTCAACGGCCTGCCGGGTGAATACCGCGCCGGCTATTACTACAGCAGTGCTAACGCCACCGACGCTTACAAGGACAGCAACGGTCAGCCGGCAGCCCTGAGTGGCGAGGCTTACCGCAGCACGTCAAGCAAACACGGTGTGTGGCTCGGTGTGCAGCAGCAATTGACCAGCCGCGCCAGCGACAACTCCCGCGGCCTGAGCGTGTTCGCCAACGGCACGATGCACGACAAGAAGACCAACGCCATCGACAACTATGTCCAGGCAGGCGTCGTCTACAAAGGCTTGTTCGATGCGCGCGCCAAGGACGACATCGGTTTCGCCCTGGCTCGCGTCCACGTCAACCCGGCCTATCGCAAGAACGCCGAGGCGACCAATCAGGCCCGCGCGGTCTTCGACTACAACGACCCGTCCTTTCTGCCACCGCAGGACACCGAATACAGCGCCGAACTCTATTACGGCGTGCACGTCACGAACTGGCTGACCGTGCGCCCGAACCTGCAATACATCCGCCACCCCGGTGGCGTGGACCAGGTCGATGACGCGCTGATTGGCGGGATCAAGATCCAGTCATCGTTCTAACCAACACCACAAAAACCTGTGGGAGCGAGCCTGCTCGCGATGGCGGAGTGTCAGTCGACATCAATGCTGAATGCGAGGCCGCCATCGCGAGCAAGCTCGCTCCCACAGGGAATGCGGCGTCCAAACACTTTTTACATGAACCATGCCCGCACAGGATCGTCATCTACAGTGAACTTGCGCGGAACTACTTAAAACGTCACGGAGAACCACACTATGAGCACTGATGGTGCTTTGAGTCGAAGCCGTCTGCTGCCGAGCCTGCTCGGTATCCTGCTTCTGCTAATAGGCCTGGCCATGCTGGCCGGGGGGATCAAGCTGAGCATGCTCGGCGGCTCGCTGTATTACCTGCTGGCCGGTATCGGCCTGGCGCTGACCGGGGGGCTGCTGATCGCTGCCCGCCGCGCTGCACTGGGCCTCTACGCGCTGGTGCTGTTCGCCAGCACCGTTTGGGCCTTGTGGGAAGTCGGCCTCGATTGGTGGCAACTGGTGCCGCGTCTGGCCATGCTGTTTGCGCTGGGCCTCGTCATGTTGCTGCCGTGGTTCCGCCGTCCGCTGTTGCTCACTGGCCCTGCGCCGATGGGCACCGGCGCACTGAGCGTGGCCGTGGTGCTGGCGGGCGTTGCTGCGCTGGCCAGCCAATTCACCAATCCGGGTGAAATCAAAGGCCAACTGGACCGCGACAGCGTACCGGGCATGACCAACACCGCCCCGGCCATGCCCGACGGTGACTGGAACTCCTACGGCCGCAGCGCTCACGGCGATCGTTACTCACCACTGACACAGATCACCCCGCAGAACGTGAACAAGCTCGTTCCGGCCTGGACCTACCGCACCGGCGACCTGCCTGGGCCGAACGACCCGGGTGAAACCACTGCCGAAAACACCCCGCTGAAAGTCAACGGCATGCTCTACGTCTGCACGCCGCACAGCCAGGTGATCGCGCTGGACCCGGACACTGGCAAGGAAATCTGGCGTTTCGATCCGAAGCTCTCCACGCAAAACGCGGCGAACTTCAAGGGTTGGGCGCACATGACCTGCCGTGGCGTGACGTATCACGATGACGCCGCTTACGCGTCCGAGCAAAGCCCGACGGGCACTGCCAGCCCTGCGCCGGTCAGCAGCGTCTGTCCACGCCGGATCTTCCTGCCGACTGCCGACACCCGTCTGATCGCCCTCGACGCCGACACCGGCAAGATGTGCGAAGACTTTGGTGACAAGGGCCAGGTTGATCTGCGCGCCAACATCGGCGGCTTCACTGCCGGCGGTTACTACTCCACCTCACCTCCAGCGGTCACTAAAGACCTGGTGGTGATTGGCGGCCACGTCACCGACAACGTCTCTACCGACGAGCCTAGCGGCGTGATCCGCGCGTTCGACGTGCACACCGGCAAACTGGTGTGGAACTGGGACAGTGGCAACCCGGACGACACCACGCCGATTGCCGAAGGCAAGGTCTACACCCGCAACTCGCCGAACATGTGGTCCATGTTCGCCGTCGATGAAAAACTCGGCATGCTTTACCTGCCGATGGGCAACCAGACCCCGGACCAGTTCGGTGGCGATCGCACGCCAGAATCGGAACTGCATGCCGCCGGCCTGACCGCCCTCGACATCGCCACCGGCCAAGTGCGCTGGCACATGCAGTTCACCCACCATGACCTGTGGGACATGGACGTCGGTGGCCAGCCAACCCTGATGGACCTGAAAACCGCAGACGGTGTGAAACCAGCGGTACTCGCGTCCACCAAGCAAGGCAGCATCTACGTGCTGGACCGCAGCACCGGCAAGCCGATCGTGCCGATCAACGAAGTGCCTGTACCGCAGGGCTCGGTGGAAGGTGATCACACCTCGCCAACCCAACCGAAATCCGACCTGAACCTGATGCCGCCGCCGCTGCAAGAGCGCGACATGTGGGGCGTCACCCCGTTCGACCAACTGATCTGCCGGATCGACTTCAAATCCATGCGCTACGACGGCCCGTTCACGCCGCCATCGCTGCAAGGTTCGATCGTGTATCCAGGCAACTTCGGCGTGTTCGACTGGGGCGGCATCTCGGTTGACCCGGTGCGTCAGATTGCTTTCATGAACCCGGACTACATGGCGTTCAAATCGAAAATGATCCCGGCCGCCGAAATCGCTGCCCAAGGCCCGCGTAAAAGCGAAACCGAAGGCGTGCAGCCAAACAAAGGCGCGCCATACGGCGTCATCCTCGAACCCCTGCTCTCGCCATTGGGCCTGCCGTGCCAGGCGCCAGCCTGGGGTTATGTGGCGGCGGTCGACCTGACCACCAGCAAAATCATCTGGAAACACAAAAACGGCACCGTGCGCGACAGCTCGCCGGCTCCGATCCCGCTGAGCATGGGCGTGCCTAGCCTGGGCGGCACCTTCACCACTGCCGGCGGCGTTGGCTTCCTGAGCGGCACCCTCGACCAGTACCTGCGCGCCTATGACGTGAAAAACGGCAAGCCGTTGTGGGAAGGCCGCCTGCCAGCCGGCGCGCAAACCACGCCGATGACCTACACCGGCAAGGACGGCAAGCAATACGTGCTTGTTGTTGCAGGTGGTCATGGGTCGCTGGGCACCAAACAAGGTGACTATGTGATTGCGTACAAACTGTCGGAATAAGTTTTAGCGGCGGTTAAAGGAAAGGCGACTCCTGTGAGGGGGTCGCCTTTTTTGTGCTGACCGGGCATGAACGCAATCCCTTGTAAGAGCGAAGCTTGCTCGCGAAAGCTTGACCGTGAACAGAGTATCTACAGGGATCGCATGCGAATCGGTGTTATTTCTCAATCACGTCAGGGCGCATGGGTGCCAGTCTGGCGATCAAGCAGTTTTGTACGGGGACGCTGATGCCCTGTTCATCCATCGCGGCGATAAGGTCTTCGACCAGTGCATTGAAGTCGCTGCGACTGACGTTCTGACCCTTGTGACTCTCGGCCATGCTGTCGCCGGTGTACACACAAGGGCCGCCCGCTTCGACGCAGAACTGTTCGATCAGTTTGTCCCGCAGGCGCTGGATATCAATCTTGCGAAAACGCTCGACAATGCGTTCATCCCTGGCGATTTTCAGCAACATGCCTTCAACAATCCGAGTGATCCCCGGACGCTCGCCGAGGTCGCGGTAGAGGCTGTCGTCCTTGGGCGGTTGCTGTACGCAGGCACTCAACAGCAGCGCCAGAATCAGAGGGGAAATCCGCATCAGAAACTCCCCTGGATTGACAGATACGTGCCGTTCTGGTTATCCAGCGTGGCGATTTCGCCGAGCCGGGCGTAGGCCAACACCACCGAGACATGCTTGTTGGGGAAATAGCTGACAAACAGGTCCGCCCAATCGCTTTCCCTGGAGAACGACAGGTTGTCTGGTTTCTCTCGATACTCAACGCCCACCGCCCAACGCGGATTGAACAGCACCGCGACCGAACCTTCTTTCAACAGGCTGCGCGAGTCGCGACGATCACCGCCAAACCCCAGCAACCCCAACTCGTTCGCACGGCTGTAACGCAAGCTGCCATTGACCAACAGGTTGTAGCCAAACGCTGCACCCATGAACAAACGACTGGCGGCCAGATAACCTTCGGTATCGCTGTCACGTTTGGCGCCAACCAGGCTGGGGATCAAAAAATCATGCTGATGTTTGTATTCCAGTCCCAACGAAACCTGCGGCAAGTCGTCGTAGATCACGTCGCCAAACAGCCGAACCTTCACCCCAAGCACGTCCTGTCCGAGGCTGTCTTCCGGCAGGTTCAGCTTGTGCACCAACGAACCGAGATCAAAGCGTTGCCGGGCAAAGGACAATTCAACGCGGTTGTCATAGGCCAACGCGAGACCCGCCACATCCAGCCGATAGTCCGGCAGGTTGACGGTGGTGGCGAACGCCGTGGCGCCCCACTCATTCTTTTCGCCATAACCGGCGAGCACCGCCCACGGCGTGATGCCACCGCCCGCCGTACCTTCGAGGCTGCTGGCGCCGCCGGTGGCGATCAGACGACCGTTTTCGGCCACGGCGGTTTGCAGGGTCAGGCCGACGAGACAGCCGAGCAACAGGGAAAAACGTGAAGTCATGAATCAATGAACCATGGAAGTTTGAGCGCTCAGGGGCAACGCCACCCAAGCTTCGAACGCCGCCGCGCTCAGCGGGCGACTGATGAGATAACCCTGCGCCGTGTCGCACTGCCAGCGTTCGAGCAAACGCAGGCTGTGGGCATATTCAACGCCCTCGGCCACCACTTTGAGTCCCAGGTTATGGCTCATTTCGATGGTCGAACGAACGATCACCGCGTCCTCGCTGGTTTCATCCAGATCGCGAACGAAGGACTGATCGATCTTCAACTCTTGCACCGGCAAACGCTTGAGGTGAGCCAGCGATGAGTAACCAGTGCCGAAGTCATCCACCGACAAACTGATGCCGCAATCACGCAACTGATGCAGCACTTTAAGGGCTCGCTCCGGTTCACGCATGACCGCGCTTTCGGTGATTTCGAAAATCAATTGTTCAGCCGGCAAGCGATAAACCCGCAACAGCGCCGAGACCCGCTCGGCCAGGTCATCACTGAGCAAGTCATCGGCAGAAATGTTCAGCGACAGCTGCAAACGCAGGCCCCGGCGATTCCATTCCGAGAGCTGGCGCATGCCTTCGCCGATCACCCAATTAGTCAACGTTTGAATGCTGCCGGTGCGCTCGGCCAAGGGAATGAATTCTGCCGGCGAGACCATGCCAAATTGCGGATGCTGCCAGCGCAGCAAGGCTTCTGCCTGGCGTACATGGCCTTTGCTGATGTCGAGTTTGGGCTGGTAATGCAGCAGGAATTCGCCATTGCTTGCGGCGTGGCGCAAGTCACGGATCAGGGTGATCTGGCGGCGATGTACGAGGTCACGGCCCTGTTCGTAGATTTGCAGGCGACCGGGCAATTGCGCCGCGTCTTTCATCGCAATCGCGGCGCGCTCCAGCAAGGTGTGCGCGCTCAAGCCATCCACGAGATAGGCCGCGATGCCCATACGACACTCAAGCATCAGGTCATGGCCGTTGATGCGTTGGGGCTTGAGCAACAATTGTTGAAGCTGATCGGCCACCGCCACAGCGGCGTCACTGTCCATACCGTCGAGTAACAACAGGAATTCATCGGCAATCAAATGCGCCACGGTATCGCCGGGGCGCAGCGCGACTTGCAGGCGTTCGCCGGTCTGGCGCAGTAGTTGATCGACCGACTCAGGGCCAGCGGTTTCGTTGATCGCCCGCAGGTTATCGATGCCCATGTACACCAGCGCCATCGGTCGTTGTGCGGAGATCGCACTGCCCAAGCGTTCCATCGCCAGCGTGCGATTGGGCAGGCCGGTGAGTGGGTCGTGCAAAGCGTTGTGGGCCAGTTGCAGTTCACGCTCGGCGATGCCGCTTTGCATGGAATTGAACGCCGTGGCGAGCAGGCCCAGTTCATCGCTGCGCTTGAGGCTGACCGGCGTCTGGTAATCGCCCTGACCAATCCGCTCGGCGGCCTCGGCCAGCGCGCGCACCGGTTGCGACACACCACGGGCCAGTAACAAGGCGCCGGCCAGCGAGCCGAGCAACGCCACCAAGGCAATGCCGAGGATCTTTTCATCCAGCGGCGCGAAGGCTTGCATCGCTGCATCCAGCGGACTTTGCAACAGCGCGATCACCTGGTTATCGCTGCCTTGCGGAGCACTCGCCAGCATCAACGACTGGCCGAGGAAATTCTGATCGTGAAGCTCACTCAACTGCACCTGGCTGCCCTGCCGACTGCCGA
This sequence comes from Pseudomonas sp. NPDC098740, assembly GCF_044760065.1. NCBI lineage: Bacteria > Pseudomonadati > Pseudomonadota > Gammaproteobacteria > Pseudomonadales > Pseudomonadaceae > Pseudomonas > Pseudomonas sp. NPDC098740. Next base: position 102,751 of record NZ_JBIWAM010000005.1, read on the forward strand.
GCATTAATCGCATGAGGCTGTCTTTCATGGCACTGGGCTGGGTGCTAACCAACTCGCCGACGTGGTGGCGATCGACGGTGAGGAACGACACTTCAAGGTTGGTCAGCGACTGCAATTCACCCGCCCAACTTGCGTCCATGCTGAACCCCATGACCACCCGAGCGATCGGCAGCGGCGCCAGCACCATGGCTTCCACCAACAAATGCGGTTTGCCCTGCAACGGCACGATCACCATGGTCTGTTGCGTGCGTCGGGCTTCTCGCAAGGCATGGTCGTAGCGGAACGGCGTACCTTCGACGACGTCATCGAGGGTGCTGGCCAGGACCTTGCCGTCCATACCCAGCAAAATCATGTCGCTGGCATTGATGCGTTTGCCATGGTTGAGCAGCACCGAGGCCATGGTCGCCGCGTCGCCGCTGGCCACCGCTTCGCGAAAACCGAAATCCGCCGCGAGCAACTGCGCGCCGTCGGCCAGCCGTCGGCCCCGCACTTCCAGTAACCGTTCGAATACCCGTGTGCCGACTTCCAATTGCGCACTGGCCTGGCCGCGCACTGCCGAGTTGGTCGCCGCCTTCACGCTGAAGTACAGCGCGCCGACCACCACCAGCAACAGCAGAATCAGAACACAGGCGACCCGCGCCTGAAAGCTACTGCGTAGTTTCATGGGCGGCTCGCTTAAAGGCATCGCCAAAGGCACTCGGTGCCGGCGCGGTCGGGGTTTGCTCGGCCTGGGCCTCTATGGTCAGGGCGAAGGCCTGCGTGAGGCCGGCCGCAGCGATTTTTACTTCGCCGCCGTCGACCGGTTGCATCCCCGAGGCTTGCGGGTGCCAGAGGGTGGCGTGATAAACCCCGGCCGGCGCGTCGAGGGTCAATTGGCCTTGGGCGTCGGTCACGCCGAAACGCGGGTCATCGGTGACATAGACGTAGCCGAGCATCCAGTCGTGAATGTTGCAGCCGAGCACCACCACGCCAGGTTTGTCGAACAGCACCGGGTCGGACGGCGTGCCTTCGTACAGCCGCAGTTCAAAGCGCTTGGCCGGCGAAAACGAATAGACCTGATGGCGGATGTTGTCGCTGTTGGGAAATTTGATCGGCGTGCCGGTGTGCACCGCCAGCACGTGGGGCGCGAATTGCTGACTGCGCTGGTCCATGTCGGCCTTGAGCGCGCCCACCGGCAGACCGACCGGACCTTGCAGGGTGACGACCGCATCGGCCAGGGATTTGCCATTTTGATCATGCATCTGGATTTGCAGCGGCGCGGCATTGGCCAAACCAATGAGACAGAGCGCTGCGGCTATGAACAAAGCAGAAATCAAACGGGCCATGAGGCTTCCAAAAAAGTCAGGGAGTCGAAATGGCCTGCCTTGGCGATAGGATCGTACTGAAGCCCGACACGAAGGGGATGATGCCTGAATTAAGGCTAAGTGCCATCACTGAATAGTACATGACAGATGACCGCTCGTCCGGCCAAAACTTATGCAACAAGTTAGCTTCTGTATAGGTTATCGACCACGAATGAAAAAACTGAAGACGGGACGCGCGTCCTATAAACACCGCCCTCTGTAGGAGCAAAGCTTGCTCGCGATAGCGGTGGGTCAGCCAACATCAATGTTGAATGTTTAGCCGTCATCGCGAGCAAGCTTTGCTCCTACAGGAAATCAGAGTTCATTCGGGCAATGACCTGTCAAAATCCTGAACACACCCTGAAATATCCCCCGCCATTGAAACCACCCCCCACCCGCCCCATCTAACACCCATACCCAATTGCGCAGGTGCCCCATGAGCGACCAGCAAGAATTCCCCGAAGACCCGAGCGAATACGCCGACCCAGAGAACGCCGAACACCACTCCACCGGCAAAGACCTCGCCCTGCCAGGCCAGAACCTGCCGGACAAGGTCTACATCATCCCGATCCACAACCGCCCGTTCTTCCCGGCCCAAGTGCTGCCGGTCATCGTCAATGAAGAACCGTGGGCTGAAACGCTGGATCTTGTGAGCAAATCCGATCACCACTCCCTGGCCCTGTTCTACATGGACACGCCCCAGGAAGACCCGCGCCATTTCGACACCTCGACCCTGCCGCTCTACGGCACGCTGGTCAAGGTGCATCACGCCAGTCGCGAAAACGGCAAACTGCAATTCGTCGCCCAGGGCCTGACTCGCGTGCGCATTCGCACCTGGCTCAAGCACCATCGCCCGCCGTACCTGGTGGAAGTCGAATACCCGCACCAGCCCACCGAGCCGACCGACGAGGTCAAGGCTTACGGCATGGCGCTGATCAATGCGATCAAGGAACTGCTGCCGCTCAACCCGCTGTACAGCGAAGAGCTGAAGAACTACCTCAATCGCTTCAGTCCCAACGATCCGTCGCCGCTGACCGACTTCGCCGCCGCACTGACCTCGGCCACCGGCAACGATCTGCAAGAAGTGCTCGACTGCGTGCCGATGCTCAAGCGCATGGAAAAAGTCCTGCCGATGTTGCGCAAGGAAGTCGAAGTCGCACGCCTGCAGAAAGAAATTTCCGCCGAAGTTAACCGCAAGATCGGCGAGCATCAGCGCGAGTTCTTCCTCAAGGAACAACTCAAGGTCATCCAGCAAGAGCTGGGCCTGACCAAGGACGACCGCAGCGCCGACATCGAGCAGTTCGAACAGCGCCTGGAAGGCAAGGTTCTGCCGCCCCAAGCGCAAAAACGCGTCGAAGAGGAAATGAACAAGCTGTCGATCCTCGAAACCGGTTCGCCGGAGTATGCAGTCACCCGCAACTACCTCGACTGGGCAACCTCGGTGCCGTGGGGCGTGTACGGCGAGGACAAACTTGACCTCAAGCACGCGCGCAAGGTGTTGGACAAACACCATGCCGGCCTCGACGACATCAAGGACCGCATCCTCGAGTTCCTCGCCGTCGGTGCCTACAAAGGCGAGATCAGCGGCTCCATCGTGCTGCTGGTCGGCCCGCCGGGCGTGGGTAAAACCAGTGTCGGCAAATCCATCGCCGAATCCCTCGGTCGGCCGTTCTACCGCTTCAGCCTCGGTGGCATGCGCGACGAAGCCGAGATCAAGGGCCATCGCCGCACCTACATCGGCGCGCAGCCGGGCAAACTCGTCCATGCATTGAAAGATGTCGAAGTGATGAACCCGGTGATCATGCTCGACGAGATCGACAAGATGGGCCAGAGCTACCAGGGCGACCCGGCCTCGGCGCTGCTGGAAACCCTCGACCCGGAACAGAACGTCGAATTCCTCGACCACTACCTGGACTTGCGTCTGGACCTGTCGAAAGTGCTGTTCATCTGCACCGCCAACACCCTGGACTCGATCCCCGGCCCGTTGCTGGACCGGATGGAAGTGATTCGCCTGTCGGGTTACATCACCGAAGAAAAAATCGCCATCGCCAAACGTCACCTATGGCCCAAGCAACTGGAAAAGGCCGGCGTGTCCAAAGGCAGCCTGAGTATCAGCGACAGCGCCCTCAAAGCGTTGATCGACGGATACGCCCGTGAAGCGGGGGTTCGGCAGTTGGAAAAACAACTGGGCAAACTGGTGCGCAAAGCCGTTGTGAAACTGATCGACGAGCCGAAAGCGGTGATCAAGCTCGGCCCGAAAGACCTCGAATCCTCACTCGGCCATCCAGTCTTCCGCAACGAGCAAGTGCTGTCCGGTACCGGCGTCATCACCGGCCTGGCCTGGACCAGCATGGGCGGCGCGACCCTGCCGATCGAAGCCACGCGCATCCACACCCTGAATCGTGGCTTCAAACTCACCGGGCAATTGGGCGACGTGATGAAAGAGTCGGCGGAAATCGCCTACAGCTACGTCAGCTCCAATCTGAAGTCGTTCGGCGGTGATCCGAAGTTCTTCGACGAAGCCTTCGTTCACCTGCACGTCCCGGAAGGCGCCACCCCGAAAGACGGCCCGAGTGCCGGCGTGACCATGGCCAGCGCCCTGCTCTCGCTCGCCCGAAACCAGGCGCCGAAAAAAGGCATCGCCATGACCGGCGAACTGACGCTGACCGGGCATGTACTGCCGATTGGCGGAGTGCGCGAAAAGGTGATTGCGGCGCGGCGGCAGAAGATCTTTGAATTGATTCTGCCGGAGCCTAATCGCGGTAGCTTTGAAGAATTGCCGGATTATCTGAAGGAAGGGATTACCGTGCACTTTGCCAAGCGGTTTACGGATGTGGCGAAGATATTGTTTTAACTCGTTCAATCAATCCCCGGTGTGCATCCAGACTCGCCGGGGATTTTTTTGCCCATAAAAAGGCAACAAAACCGATGAAAACAATCTTAAAACCTGTCAACTCTGACAGTTACCTCTCATAACTCTATCGCACATGCTGTTGGCGAGGATGTTTCGACATCTCATTTCCCTACTCACCTCCAGGATCGAACATGACTGCCAACATGCGCGTCACCTCAACGATAGAAGGCTCATTTACTGCAAAAATCCAGGGTCATAAAGATTTCAAAGCCGACAGGCTCCAGATTTATAAAGATACTGAAGACATGTATCACTTTAGTGGAATGGAAGAGGGCTCTGCCCCAACGAATCCCTTTAGAACTATTTACATCATCACCGAAAAAGATGCAGTCAGTGGACAGCACACGTTCCCCAAGGGAATTAAGTCTTTCATCTATGTCCACACAACGAGTAGTGGGGCTACTGATAAGGAATTTATCAAGGAAGGTACATGTACGATTGATTTCGACCCGGTTAACCAACGCTACAAAATGTCGTTCCTTGTAAAAGTCCAATTCCCAGATGCTGAATTGCGGGACATCATGGGTAGCTTCGACCTCACCCAAAATTAACAAGACGGGCTCCCCCCTGAAGGGCGCCTACTCACGGGCGCTCTTCTCGCCGTCACAGTTTGTCTCATCTTCAGTTATGCTCGCCGTTCGTCGTGAATGCCGGAGCCACTGACCTTATGTCCCCCACTCGCCTGTTTGCCCCCCTCGCCCTTTCCCTGCTGGCCGCTTGCGCCATGCAACCTAAGCAGAACGTGACCGTGGAAAAACAAAGCGAATGCCCGGTAAAACTGCACAGCGGGCAAAACCTGATCCTGACCTTGCCAAGCAACCCGACCACAGGTTACCGCTGGGCGATCCAGGATTCGGCCGGTGGCGTATTGCGCGCACTCAGCCCCGAGGTATACAGCAATCCGCAAGACGCGGGGATCGTCGGCAGCGCCGGCCTCTCGACCTGGCGCTTCCAGTCCTTCACCGCTGGCACGGGCCGTTTGCGCCTGACCTACTCACAGCCATGGGCACCGGAAGTACCGGCAGTGGAAACTTTCGACTGCGCGATCTCGGTTAACTGATCGTGGGCTGGCTGATTCTGGCGCTGATGGGCGCGGTGACGTTCCTCTACGGCGTCAGCGTGCACGCTGCGTTGCTCTGCCTGCTGGTCAAGCCATTGCCGGTTTTGGCCTTGCTCGGTTGGTTGCATGACGCACCGCCCAGCGAATATCGGCGCTGGATCAGCCTTGGATTGATTTTCTCCCTGCTCGGCGATGTGTTGCTGGCATGGCCGGGGGATTTGTTTGTGTTTGGTCTTGGGGCGTTTCTGGTCGCCCACCTGGCGTATCTGAAGGCTTACTTGAGTGATTACCGGCGACTGGCGCTATTACCGCTGATCATCGCTTTGGGCGTCGGCGCGGTGTTGTTGGGGATCTTGATTTCCAATGGGCTGGGTCCCCTGCTCATCCCGGTGATCGTCTACGGTCTGGCCATCAGCGCCATGCTTTGGCGGGCGCTGGCTCGACTCGGCACTGACGTGCCCAAACGCTCGGCGCTGCTGGCGGCCGCAGGTGCGGTGGCGTTTGTGTTTTCGGACAGCGTGATTGGCATCAATCGATTCGTCGCGCCGTTTCATGCCGCCCCTTACGTCATCATCCTCAGCTACTGGCTGGGGCAATGGGGGATTGCGGCGTCGGCGTTCAGCCAGAAACCGCGTTCAACCCTTTAAAAGATCGCAGCCTTCGGCAGCTCCTACACTTGGAATGTGATCCCCTGTAGGAGCTGCCGAAGGCTGCGATCTTTTGATTTACGGTTTATCAGACAACCCGCGCATCCCCCCGTCAATTTGGCTAAAATGCCGGCCTTTTCCACCTATGCCGCTGGAACCGCCGTGAGCAAAGAACCCGATCGCCTTTTCGCCCAGCCTTTGGCCCAGGTGCCTGACTTCGCCTTTAACGAGGACGTGGTGCGGGTGTTCCCGGACATGATCAAGCGCTCGGTGCCGGGTTATCCGACCATCGTTGAAAACCTTGGCGTGCTCGCCGCGCAGTTCGCCCAGCCCAACAGCGTTCTTTACGACCTGGGTTCGTCCCTCGGTGCCGTGACCCAGGCCTTGCGCCGACACGTACGCACTGACGGCTGCCGCGTCATCGCTGTGGATAACTCGGCGGCGATGGTTGAACGCTGCCGCGAGTACCTCAACGGTCAGGACTCGATGTTCCAGGAGTTGCTGCCGGTCGAAGTGATCGAAGGCGACATCCTGGCCCTCGAATTTCAGCCAGCCTCGGTGGTGGCGCTGAACTTCACCCTGCAATTCATCGCCCCGGAACAGCGCACGGCGTTGCTCTCGCGTATCCGCCAATCGCTATTGCCCGGTGGCGCGCTGATTCTGTCGGAGAAGCTGCGCTTCAACGACCTTGAAGAACATGCGCTGCTCACCGACCTGCACGTCGCGTTCAAACGCGCCAACGGCTACAGCGAACTGGAAATCGCCCAGAAACGCAGCGCCATCGAAAACGTCATGAAGCCCGACAGCCTCGAAGAACACCGCGAGCGCCTGCTGGCCGCCGGGTTCTCGAAAGTCGTGCCGTGGTTCCAGTGTCTTAACTTTGCCTCGTTGATTGCCTTGCCATGATTGATCTGTCCCCCCTCGCCCGCCGTTTGGCTGGCACACCGCTGGCCGACTGGGCCAATACCCTGCAAGCGCAACTCGACAAGAAAATGGAAAAAGGTCACGGCGACCTGGAGCGCTGGCAGAGTGCGTTGGACGCTTTACCAAAAATTCAGCCGAGCGAAGTCGATCTGCTTAATGGCCTGACGCTGGACACCGATTGCGATGACGAAACCCGTGCGCAAATGCGCACCGCGCTGATGGGACTGTCACCGTGGCGCAAAGGGCCGTTCGATTTGTTTGGTGTGCACGTCGATACTGAATGGCGTTCGGACTGGAAATGGTCGCGGGTTGCACCGCATCTGGATCTGAAGGGCAAACGCATCCTCGATGTCGGCTGCGGCAACGGCTACTACATGTGGCGCATGCTCGGTGCCGGGGCCGACAGTGTGATTGGTGTCGATCCGAACTGGCTGTTCTTCTGCCAGTTCCAGGCGGTGCAGCGTTACCTGTCCGAACCCAATGCCTGGCACCTGCCGTTCCCGTTCGAAGACCTGCCGCCGAACATGGAAGGCTTCGACACGGTGTTTTCCATGGGGGTGTTCTATCACCGCCGCTCGCCGATCGAGCATTTGCTGGCGCTGAAGGATTGCCTGGTCAAGGGCGGCGAATTGGTGCTGGAGACGCTGGTGATTGAAGGCGATCAGCAGCAGGTGCTGGTACCGGAAGACCGTTATGCGCAGATGCGAAACGTGTGGTTCCTGCCGTCAGTACCAGCGCTGGAGCTGTGGCTGCGCCGGGCCGGGTTCACGGATGTTCGCTGTGTGGACGTGAGCACCACCAGCGTTGATGAACAGCGTGGTACGGAGTGGATGAAGTATCAGTCGTTGAGCGATTTCCTTGACCCAGAGGATCACAGCAAAACGGTTGAAGGGCTGCCGGCGCCGATGCGTGCCGTCATCGTCGCTCGTAAGTAACTCCCCCGATCTTTCAGACACCAGATAAACCTGTGGGAGCGGGCTTGCCCGCGATGGCGTCCTTTCAGCCAACGACGATGTTGAATGTAAGTCCGCAATCGCGGGCAAGCCCGCTCCCACAGGTATCGGTGTTTAGTCTGCTGGTTTGGCTCTTCGGGCCTTGAAGAACTCGCTCAGCATCGCCCCGCACTCCTCGGCCAACACTCCGCCTTCGTACAACACCCGGTGATTCAAAAAAGCCTGGGTAAAAAACTGCCCCTGACTTTGCACAATCCCGGCCTTCGGCTCCAGCGCCCCATACACCACCCGCGCAATCCGCGAATGCACGATCAGCCCGGCGCACATGCTGCACGGCTCAAGCGTTACGTACAGCGTGCTGCCGGGCAGACGATAGTTGCTGGCGGCCAACGCGGCAGCGCGGATCGCGACCATCTCGGCGTGAGCACTCGGGTCATTGCCGCTGATCGGGCAGTTGAAACCCCGACCGATGATTTCACCGTCCTGCACCAGCACCGCGCCCACCGGCACTTCACCGAGCGCCGCACCCTGGGCGGCCAGGGTCAGGGCTTCGCGCATGAAGTCACGGTCACGGCTGCGGTCGATGATCACTGCAGGACGTATCTGACGCATCAGGCCACCTCAATGGCGGCCATCAGGCCGGTTTCCATGTGATCGATCACGTGACAGTGGAACATCCAGATCCCTGGGTTATCCGCCACCAGCGCCACTTGCGCACGTTCGTTCTTGCCCAGCAAGTAGGTGTCAGTGAAGTACGGTATGACCTTGTGCCGGTTCGAGGCGATGACCTTGAAGCTCATCCCGTGTAGATGAATCGGGTGTTGATACTGAGTCATGTTTTTCAATTCGAAAATGTAGCTCTTGCCCTTCTCAAGCTTGGCAATCGGGCGGTCGGCGCAGGTTTTGTCGGTGATGTCCCAGGCCTTGCCGTTGATCTGCCACAGGCTCGGCGGCTTGCCATTGTCGACGTTCACCGACACTGAGCCTACCCATTCGAAATTGAAGTTGAGTTTCTCCGCATTGGCCAGATCCGGCTCGGCCACCGGGTTGGCGGGCAGCGCGGGCGGCCACTTGGTCGGTGCATCGGTGTTCGCCACCGAACGGAACGTGCCCAGTCGTACCGGGCCATTACGCAGGGACAGTTCTTCACCGGCCGGCGGTGCCTTGATCGCCAGGCAGATACGCATGCCCGGGCCAAGCCAGTATTCCTTGCCGAGTGGCCGCGGCTCGATGGGGTTACCGTCCAGCGCGTAGATCTGCGCTTCGACGCCAGGGATGTTGAGTCGGTAGGTCAGGGTGTTATCGAGGTTGAGCAGGCGCACCCGGGTGATCTGCCCGGCGGGCAACTCGATCACCGCTTGCGCGACGCCATTGATGGTCGACAGGCGCCCCGCCGTGCCACCACGGGCCGCTTCGCGAGGAATGCTGAACGCGACAAAAGCGCCCTCTTCATCGACGTGCCAGCTCTTGAGGCTCAAGGTCTTCTCGTACTTGAAACCGGTAGGCTCGCGCTCTTCGATGATCAACGGGCCGACCAGCCCGCGGCCGAGTTCTTCGCTGCTGTTCACATGCGGGTGATACCAGTAGCTGCCGGCGTCGGGCACGCGGAATTTGTAGTCGAAGTATTCGCCCGGCAGCACTGGAAGCTGCGAGACGTAGGGCACGCCGTCCATTTCCAGCGGCAGGCGAATGCCGTGCCAGTGAATGGTGGTCGCCACCGGCAGGTGGTTGATGAAACGTACCCGCAGCCATTCGCCCTGACGCACGCGCAACTCGGTACCCGGCGCCGACGGGCCGAAGGCCCAGGCTTCGGTTTTGTGCCCGGCTACCAGTTCGACGTCCAGCGGTGCGGCGATCAGCTCATAGTCGTGGCCCGCGTCGGCGTCGGCCATCTTGCCCAACCAGTACCGCGACGCGCCCCCCGCTCCGACACCAACGACAACAAGACCGGCCAGGCCACCGAGGATTTGGCGACGGGTAAAGGACATGAACGCGACTACCTCACTTGAAAGCGGCAGGCCTGAGCCCGCAAAAGGCGAATACGATACACCTGCAACTGCGAAACAGTAAGAGCAGCGCGACCATGGGCCGCAGAACGAGGACTACCTGACAAGGCTCGATGTCCTACTCAACGCCTGCGCAAGCAGCCACGGCTATCGTCCCGACGGCCTACAGATCGAGCTGAGCTTTCTTGAGATAGTGAGCGACCTTCCACCCGCTTTCAAAGAGAGAATCATGGACGATTCCAACGACACATTCGTGCCCGACGCCACCGACGTATTGGCGCTCCACGCCCTGATCCCCGGCCTGGTCGCCGACTGCCCCGATATGTACGCCATGGCGTATCAGGTCGCCAAAGATATTCTGCTCCAGCACAACATCACCGACATCGAGCCCGACAAGGTCTACTGGCACCGATTCCGCGCCGCGCAAAGCAGCTCGAAGACCTTTACCGGTTGGCAACACGTGTTTGAAAAACCCAGGGAGTCGATGACCTTCCCGCAACTGGTCATGCAGCGTTTCAGTGTGCACGACCAGGACAACGCCGACCTTCTGGACGCCGACAGCGGCTTCTATTGCGCCGATGGCAATGCCGAAAACTACGACGAAACCAACGAAGTCCGGCTGCACGCCAGGGATGCGCTGAAAGCCTTCTGGAACATCAACTTCAGCGACCGCTACAAGACCGCCGTCGCGACGTTCTGGGAAAAACACAGCGCCAACTTCCGCGCACTGGCCAAGTGCACCTTTATCTCCAAGGCCATCGACGACTATGAGAAGGGACACCTGACCCGCGAACACTTCACTACCGTGCTAAGGGCTGTCGTCGGCAATGTGAGCCGGCCACTCACCCGGCAAATGCTGATGGACGAGGCGCCAGCGGGTAACGGTCTAGCCATCCGCAAATTCTGCATCGATCAATTCGTGTCGACGGACATCCTCAGCTTTACCGACGAGCACGACCTGAACATCCTCTACCTTCCGGGAGAACCCAGGGGGTTTTACTGCTTTAACAAGGTCGAGGAGTTGCACCAATGGCTGGTCGATGAGGTCAAGGACGCCGAAGGCCGTGAACGCATGTTCATGCACTTCAAACAGCAAGAGCGCGACATTCTTCAGGAGCGGCCGACCTCGCTGGGGCACAAGCTCGCCAACTTCACCGGCATTGGCCTGATCATTCACGCGTTCGAAGAAACGCCGATTGATAACGTCGGCCTCACCCATGCCTATGACGTTTTGCCCGGCGAACATGACGTCGCGGATTATCATTTGCTGCACTACCGAGGCGAAAAAATCGTCGGTGATGCGTTCAGCCATCTCAGTCAGTCCACCCACGAGCGCATGCTCAGCGACGCCAATTTCCTCCTGCGCTCCAATGGCGAGATCAGGAAAAAACTATGGATTGGCTATCTCAACGCCTTCAACCACACCTTCGGGCCAATGGCCGCACTCGCATGGCCGGCGGCGCTGGTGGTTATCGGTGCAGGCATCGCCAATGTCGGGTTGCAGATCGACCAGGCCATCAACGCCCCCACTCCGATGGAGCGCAAGGCCGCCGTCACTGCTGCAATATTTGGCAGTGTGGAAGTCCTGTTCAATTTGCCATTCCTGTGGGGTGCCGCTGAACTGGCAGACGCTGCCGAACTTGGAGAGTCCGCCGAGACGCAAGAGGCGCTTGCGACCAAGACAGAAACTGAACTGACGCCACCACCCGGGCTGCCGGTGCCGATCGTCGAAGCGGGTCCGACCGACGCCCAGATCCTCGCCCCGTTTGACACCAATGAGGTGCTTGACGGTTATTTCCCGGTCAGTGACGACGGTCAGTACAAGGGTATCTATCAACCCAATGGCGGCGGCAATTACATTGCCATGGACGATCGTGTTTTCCAGGTGAACTACAACAACCAACTGAAGTGCTGGGCAATCATCGACCCAACCAATCCCTATTCGTTTTACCGCAACATTCCAGTTCGCCTGAATGAAGAAAACGAGTGGGAAATGATCTTGCGCGGCGGTTTGAGGGGTGGTGGTAAAAACCTCTCCAAACCGGCGACACCGAAACCCGGACCGAGCAGCGGCGATTCCGCGCAAACAGCAAACACCTCCGATGGGGCAGCACCTCAACCACAGGCAGGTACCTCGGCAGCAGCCCGCGCACCGGCGCGCCTTCGCACCCTGGAAACGCCATACGATGCGGATCCTCAATTCAGGCGACAGCTCCGAGGGTGGGCTTTGAATCAGCAACCCACTCATGTGCGCGTGATGCGCATTAACAACATGCTCACAGTAGAAGACTCTTACGCACGTTACTTCAGCCGCAAACTAGCGGATCTGAGGCGCGACGCCGGGCGGTTCTTCAATGAGTTGAAGTGGAGCGAACTGCCACCTCGGCCAACGTTATTTACCGTCGACGAGCCCATGAGCATTGCCGAACTGATTAAGCGAGTGTTCGAGGTGACCCATGGGTTGGTCGTGGGTGAAACCCTGGACCGCATTACCAGCCTGCGCTTCATGATTGAAAACATGCACGAGTTCGCTCAACGGGGGGTGAACACGATTTACATGCGAGGCTTGCTCAGCGATTTTGCCCAGCAGGATCTGAACAGCTTTTTCGAATCGGGGAACATGTCCAAAGATCTGAAAAACTACCTGATCAGTATCGGTCAGGACCCTGCCGGACGTTTCAACGAACTGGAACTGATCAAGAGCGCAAAACAAAACAACATCCGGGTCCAGGCAATCGATAACTCGGTAACGCTTAAAAAACCAATCCCCGACCGGCTGATTGAAGAGCAAATGATGAGCAACAGCCTGACGAACCAGATCATGCAGGCTGACACCACGTTGAACCATCCTGGGAAATGGGTGGTTTTAACGGGAGTGGAAAATACCAATACCTTCCGGGGGATGGCAGGCATCAGTGAGCTGCGCGGGGGGATCGGCTTGCGTATAGAAGAGGTCGATCCAGGCCAAAGCCTGGGCATTACCCTGGATCCCGGTATCGAGATTGATCGTGGCCCCATCCTCCAGCACGAAACAATGCGCGGTACTTCCGAGATGTTTCACGCAGACCTTCGCCTACAAATTGAAGCACCACCGGTAATCAGAACTGAGCGGCAAACGGAAAAGCTTCTCAATGTACCCGGCAAGTACCTGTTCGAAAAGAACGCAGGCGACTACACCCTGTTCCACCAAAACAGAGAAAAACAGATCACCCGTACGCCCGTCCAGCGACTAGTCAATGGCGACTATGTAGTACATCGGCCCTCCTGGCCGCAAAACGGCGTGTCTTTCCCCAGCATTGACGCGCTGTCGCGCTCACTCAACAACTCAGGCCTGAGACTGGCAACGCGCATTCCCACTTGACCCGTTTTGTAGCTGCAATTGCGCTCACTTAATCCAAGGAAAACATCATGGACGATACTCAAGACACATTCCTGCCCGACGCCGCCGATGCCTTGGCGCTCCAGGCCCTGATCCCCGATCTGATTGCCGATTGTCCCGATATGTACGCCATGGCGTATCAGGTCGCCAAAGACATTCTCGTTCAGCACCACATCACCGACATCGAACCCGACAAGGTCTACTGGCACCGTTTCCGTGCCGCGCAAAGCAGCTCGAAGACCTTTACCGGTTGGCAGCACATGCTTGAAAAGCCCAGAGAATCGATGACCTTCCCGCAACTGGTCATGCAGCGTTTCAGTGTCCACGACCAGGACAACGCCGACCTGCTGGATGCTGACAGCGGTTTCTATCGCGCCGACGGCAATGCCGGAAACTACGATGAAACCAACGAGATTCGCCTGCACGCCAGGGATGCGCTGAAAGCCTTCTGGGACATCAACTTCAGCGACCGCTACAAGACCGCCATCGCGACGTTTTGGGAAAAGCATGGCGCCAACTTCCGCGCGTTGGCCAAGTGCACTTTTATCGCCAGGGCGATTGAAGACTATGAAAACGGCCACTTGGCCCCTGAGCAATTCAAGCTGGTACTGCGCGCCGTCGCCAACAATGTGAGCCGACCACTCACCCGGCAAATGCTGATGGACGAGGCACCAACGGGTAGCGGTTTATCCATTCGGAAATTTTGTGTTGATCAATTCGTGTCGACGGACATCCTCAGCATCACTGACGACAGTGACCTGAACATTCTCTACGTTCCAGGCGAACCCAGAGGTTTTCACTGCTTTAACAAGGTCGAGGAGTTACACGAATGGCTGGCCAATGAGGTCAAAGATGCCGAAGGCCGCGAACGCCTGCTCATGCACTTCAAACAGGAAGAGCGGGACATTCTTCAGGAAAAGCCCACTTCGCTGGGACACAAACTCGCCAACTTCACCGGTATTGGCTTGATCATCCACGCGTTTGAGGAGACAGAAACTGAAAACATCGGCCTCACCCATGCCTATGAAGTTTTACCCGGCGAATATGAAGTCGCGGACCATCATTTGCTCCACTACCGTGGCGAGAAAATTGCCGGTGATGCGTTCACCCATCTGAGCCAGTCCACCCATGAGCGCATGCTCAGCGACGCGAACTTCCTGCTGCACTCCAACGGCGACATCAGAAAAAAGCTGTGGATCGGCTATCTCAATGCCTTCAACCACACCTTCGGGCCGATGGCCGCCCTCGCATGGCCGGCAGCGCTGGTTGTCATCGGCGCCGGAATCGCCAATGTCGGGCTGCAAATCGACCAGGCCATCAACGGCACTACTCCAATGGAACGCAAGGCGGCTGTCACTGCCGCCATTCTGGGCAGCGTGAATACCTTGTTCAATCTGCCGTTTTTGCGCGGTGCAGCAGAGCTTGCGCAGGCCGCCGAATTCGCAGAGACAGCAGAGGCAGAAGAGATGCTCACCTCCGAACAGGAGACGGAGACAGCCGTGGCGACGCCCCCCACCCTCCCCGTCGAACCCGTCGCTCCTGGCCCGACCGACACCCAGATACTGGGTCCATTTGAAACCAATGAGGTGCTCGACGGCGAATCTGCGGTCAGTACCGAAGGTAAGTTCAAGGGCATTTATCAACCCACGGCCGGGGGTAACTACATCACCTTTAATGACAGTTACTACCTGGTGCGATACAGCAACGAACTGAAGACTTGGGTAATCATTGACCCGGTCAACCCTTACTCTTTCTACCGCAACATACCCGTGCGCCTGAACGAAGCCGGTGAATGGATCCCCGTTACACGCCCCGGTCTGGCCGGTGGTGGCTGGTTTACCGAATTGTTTTCCAGAGCCGAGCCGCCACTCCCGGATTTCGATGCTCCGGCGACTGCATACGATGTTCCACAGGACATCAAGCCCGCCCTCAAACGTGCGGCCAACGGGACGGCCATGAAAGGGGATTTGAAGGACGGCTTTGTCAATCCAAACAGTACGGACGATGAACTGAAAGCCTTCAAAAGACTGCGCCGAACGCTGCACGCCGACGCCGTGAGCTTCTATTCGCTACCGCAACCACAACTGCCACCCAGGCCAAACATTCCATCCTTCATCCCGAATGCAAAGTTCAAGGACATCATCAAGACCCTTTTCAAGCGGTCACAGAGCCTGGTCATCGGCGAAAGTCACTCCAGCGTGGGCAGCAAACAGTTTCTGGTCGAAAACATGAGCCTGCTGCGCAAACAAAAGGTCAAAACCCTGTACATGGAGCATCTGCTGACTGATTTCCATCAGGCCGACCTGGACGTTTTCAACCGCACCGGTGTGATGTCCGAGGACCTGGAAAGCTACCTCAAGGACCTTGACGCAGGTTTTTCGACTGACCCCAGCGAACAATTCACCTTTGAGCAGGTGGTCAGGACAGCGCAAAAAAACAACATACGCGTTCAGGCCATCGACTGCCTGGCCAGTTACCGCAGCACCGGTATTGCAGGGGCAGGTATTAATTTTCGGCAAAAAATGATGAATTTTTTCGCCCGACAAGTCATCGGCGCCGACCAGACAGCCAGAGGCGCGCATCGCTGGGTGGCGTTGGTCGGGAACAGCCACGCCAATACCTATGACGGCGTGGCGGGAATCAGCGAGCTTGAAGGCAGCATCGGGCTGCGTATTGAAAGCGTAGGCCCGGACGAGCTCGGCGGTATCAAGGTCGACCCTGGGGTGACCGACGAGCCGCGCCCGGGGCACGCGGCCCGTTTTGCCAAAAATGACTTATTGCTGCAAATCCCGACGCCGAAAAGCGTGATCCTGGCGCAAAGGCTGGAGGATGGCCTGCCCAGGCCGGGCACGTACACCCTCAGCACCAGCACCGGTGAACCCTTTCTGGTTCACCGCAGCAGAACCCTCACCAACAGAGTCATCACCAGTAACGGCATCATCACCCGTGGCAAACTCGTTCGAACGCCCATCAAGCATGATGCAGATGGGTACTACGTCGAACGGGATGCCTGGCAGATCAACGGCCGACGCTTTCAAACCCCCGACGCCTTGAGTTCAGCGCTGCACAGAATGGGCATGACCCCCGTCCGACTACCCGGCGTCTAAAACGCAAAAAGGCCGTGTGAACAGTGTTCACACGGCCTTTTCAGTTACCTGCGATCAAGCCATCAAGGCTAGCGCGGGATTATTCCCACTCAATCGTCGCTGGCGGCTTGCTCGACACGTCGTAGGTGACGCGGGAGATGCCTTCGATTTCGTTGATGATCCGGCCGGAAACAGTTTCCAGCAGTTCGTAAGGCAGGTGCGCCCAACGAGCGGTCATGAAGTCGATGGTTTCCACGGCACGCAGGGCAACTACCCAGGCGTAACGACGGCCATCGCCTACAACGCCAACCGATTTCACCGGCTGGAACACCACGAATGCCTGGCTGACCTTGTGGTACCAGTCGGCCTTGCGCAGTTCTTCGATGAAGATGTGGTCGGCGCGACGCAGCAGGTCGGCGTATTCCTTCTTCACTTCACCGAGGATCCGCACGCCCAGGCCCGGGCCCGGGAACGGGTGGCGGTAGACCATGTCGTACGGCAGACCCAGTTCCAGGCCCAGACGACGGACTTCGTCCTTGAACAGCTCGCGCAGGGGTTCAACCAGCTTGAGGTTCATTTCTTCCGGCAGGCCACCCACGTTGTGGTGCGACTTGATCACGTGGGCCTTGCCGCTTTTGGCGCCAGCCGACTCGATCACGTCCGGGTAGATGGTGCCTTGGGCCAGGTACTTGATGTTGTCCAGCTTGCAGGATTCGGCGTCAAACACGTCGATGAACGTACGGCCGATGATCTTGCGCTTCTTCTCGGGGTCCGACTCGCCTGCCAGGTTATCGAGGAACTGGTCGGCAGCATTGGCGCGAATCACCTTGACGCCCATGTTCTCAGCAAACATGGCCATCACTTGCTCGCCTTCGTGCAGACGCAGCAGGCCGTTGTCGACGAAGACGCAGGTCAACTGGTCGCCGATGGCTTTGTGCAGCAGCGCGGCAACCACCGAGGAGTCCACACCGCCGGACAGGCCGAGCAGCACGTTGTCAGTACCGACCTGGGCGCGAATGTTGGCGATGGCGTCTTCAGCAATCTTCGAAGGCGTCCACAAGGCTTCGCAGCCGCAGATGTCGAGGATAAAGCGCGAGAGGATGCGACCGCCCTGCTTGGTGTGGGTCACTTCCGGATGGAACTGCACGCCGTAGTAGCCACGAGCATCGTCGAACATGCCAGCGATCGGGCAGCTTGGGGTGCTGGCCAGGATGTGGAATTCCTGCGGCATCTTGGTGACTTTGTCACCGTGGCTCATCCACACGTCGAGGCCGAACAGGCCGTCGGCGTCGATGTGGTCTTCGATGCCGTCGAGCAGACGGCTCTTGCCGACCACGTCGACACGGGCGTAACCGAACTCACGCAGTTCGGAACCTTCAACCTTGCCACCCAGCTGTTCAGCCATGGTCTGCATGCCGTAGCAGATACCGAAGACCGGTACGCCCAGGTCAAACACCGCTTGCGGGCAGCGCGGGCTGTCGGCTACGTGCACGGACTCGGGGCCGCCGGCGAGAATGACGCCTTTTGGAGCGAATTCGCGAATCGCGTCTTCATCCATATCGAACGGATGCAGTTCGCAGTACACGCCGATTTCACGCACGCGGCGGGCAATCAGCTGGGTGTACTGGGAACCGAAGTCGAGGATCAGGATGCGGTGAGCGTGAATGTCGAGGGCCATGATTCAGTCTCGTCTAAGTAATTCAGAAACAGTCGTGATTCAGAAACAACTCGGGGCTGAATAAAACAGCCCCGGTTACTTAACTTTTTGCTGGAAGGCTCAACCTACGCGGTAGTTTGGCGCTTCTTTGGTGATTTGCACGTCGTGAACATGGGATTCGGCCATGCCAGCGCCGGTGATCCGCACGAACTCAGGCTTGGTGCGCATTTCTTCGATGTCGGCACTGCCGGTGTAACCCATCGAGGAACGCAGGCCGCCCATCAGTTGATGGATGATGGCGCTCAGGGTGCCCTTGTAAGGAACACGCCCTTCGATACCTTCAGGTACAAGCTTCTCGGCGCCTGCCGAGGAGTCCTGGAAATAACGGTCGGAGGAGCCTTGAGCCTGGGACATGGCGCCCAGCGAGCCCATGCCGCGGTAAGCCTTGTACGAACGACCCTGGAACAGTTCGATCTCGCCCGGCGCTTCTTCAGTACCGGCGAACATCGAGCCCATCATCACGCAGGAAGCACCGGCAACGATGGCCTTGGACAGGTCACCGGAGAAACGGATGCCGCCGTCGGCGATCAACGGAACGCCAGTGCCTTCAAGGGCAGCGGCGACGTTGGCGATGGCGCTGATTTGCGGGACGCCTACACCGGCGACGATGCGGGTGGTGCAGATCGAGCCCGGGCCGATACCGACCTTGACTGCATCGGCGCCTGCTTCGGCCAAAGCCTTGGCGGCAGCGCCGGTGGCGATGTTGCCACCGATGACCTGCACTTCAGGGAAATTCTGTTTGACCCAGCGAACGCGGTCGATCACACCTTTGGAGTGACCGTGAGCGGTGTCGACCACCACCACGTCAACGCCGGCATTGACCAGGGCAGCTACGCGATCACCGGTGTCTTTACCGGTACCGACAGCAGCGCCAACACGCAGACGACCTTGGTCGTCCTTGCTGGCCAGCGGGTATGCCTTGGCTTTTTCGATGTCGTTGACGGTCATCATGCCTTTGAGGGCGAATTTGTCGTCGACGATCAGCACGCGTTCGATACGGTTTTTGTGCAACAACTCGCGGACGTCGTTCTTGTCGGCGCCTTCCTTGACCGTGACCAGACGCTCTTTAGGCGTCATCACTTCACGGACAGTGGCTTCCAGACGGTTTTCGAAGCGCACGTCACGGGAAGTGACGATACCGACCAGGTCGCCATCGTGCAGCACGGGAACGCCGGAAATGTTGTGCAGGCGGGTCAGTTCGAACAGTTCACGAACCGTGGCGTCAGCCTCGATGGTGATCGGGTCCTTGACCACGCCGGCTTCGTAACGCTTGACCTTGCGCACTTCGGCAGCTTGCTGCTCGATGGTCATGTTCTTGTGGATAATGCCGATGCCACCTTCCTGAGCCATGGCAATTGCCAGACGGGCTTCAGTAACGGTGTCCATGGCGGCAGAAACCAGAGGAATATTCAGCTCGATGCCACGGGTTAGGCGGGTCTTGAGACTGACTTCGTTAGGAAGCACCTCGGAATAACCAGGCACTAGGAGAATGTCGTCGAATGTCAGAGCTTCTTGGCTGATACGCAGCATCGCGGGGGCTCCCGAGCGGGAAAATGGAAGCGCGCCATTATAGTCAGACACCCCCTCGGGTTCAATGTAAAACTCTGTCTATTATTAGCATTACTGATATACGGGGGTTATTGCCGCGTAGGAGCTGCCGAAGGCTGCGATCTTTTGATCTTGATTTTCGGCGAGGCTAAAAATTTCAAGATCAAAAGATCGCAGCCTTCGGCAACTCCTACACGGGTATCGCATTCACAGTTCGACTTTCACCCAACTGACAGGCTGATCCAGCCAATCGGCAAATTCGTCGATAAAGCTCTGCTTGAACCCGGCCTCGGCCCAGTTGTTGAAGATAAAGCCCAGGTTGGAAAAGCCGCATTCCTGCAGGAAAAGAAACCCATTGATGTCATCTTCATGCCCGCACTCCGGACAAGTGAAGTTATCGGTGCGCCCCGGCATCCAGTCTTCCAGGCTGTCGAACAGCGCTTCGCCGACTTCCTTGCGGCACTCGGCGCAGCCCGCCTCTTCAAGGAAACCCTTGGCCGGCGTATAGATGCAGCGCTTGGTGATGATCTCCAGGCCATTGATCGGTTCGCCGAACGGCAGCGCTTCAGGATGCAGCACTACAGCGCGGGCACCGTCGCCGATGGCATGAGCCATGCGGTTGCCAGTGCGGCCGCAGGTGGTCAGTTCTTCTTTAATGATGTTCTTGCGCACCAGCCAACGCACGACCGCCCGCGCCCGGGGTTCGTGCACCGGCAGTGTGGAGATTTTCGGGACAATAATGCTTTGCGAATTCATGGTGCGGCCTGCTGCAACGCTTTAACGAAGCCCGGCAGCATAAGCACCCGGCTTCAGAGGTCAAGCACTCAAATAACGTCCGATCAAGGCAATTCCGCTGGCCAACACCAACCAGGTCACCAGCCGCACAAACGCCTCGCGGGACAATCTCATGGTCAACCGCCGGCCGATCCACAGCCCCAATGTCATGGCCGGCAATAAACACAGCGCCAATACCAACAAGGGTAGCTCGGCATACACACCCGCGACAGCAAACAGGCTCAAGCGCACCACGGTGCTGCAACTGATCAGCGCACTCTGGGTCGCCCGGGCTGCCTCTTTGGGCAGGCGACTGTTCAAATAGATCGCATATAAAAAGCCGCCACTGCCAAACAATGCCCCGAACATCCCGCCCACCGTGCCCATCGGCACGGCCCAACCGGCGGACAATTGTGTCGGACGGGTTTTGACCCACAAGCTGTAAATCGCGTAGGTGCTGATAAACAGCCCCATCAACAGCAACAACACATCGGATTTCAGATTCAGTAGAAAAATAACCCCCAGCGTGCAGCCCACCGCCATGCACGGCAGCAGCCGCAACAACTCAGGCTTCGCCACATCCCGTCGCGAAGGCAGCAGATTGCCGAACGCCGCGACGAAATCCAGCAGCACCAATAGCGGCACGATTTTCGACAGCGGCATGAACAGGATCAATATCGGCCCCGCCACCAACGCAGTGCCGAAACCGGCAATACCGAACACGATGTAGGCCAGGGCAATGCCCAACGCGATTACCAGCCAATCCGTAGCGCCGAAGGGCCATTGGCTCAACAACTCAAGCACGTTCATCTGCACGTCTTCCCTGATTACCGTTGATCACCGTAGGAGCTGCCGCAGGCTGCGATCTTTTGATCTTAAAAATCAAGGTCAAAAGATCGCAGCCTTCGGCAGCTCCTACAAGTGTGCGGGGTGTCAGGTGGAACGCATTGCCTTTATCATGCGCCCCATGATTAAAGATCCCTTTGCAAGACTCGGCCTGGACCGTGAAGTACTGACTGTCAGCCAGCTCAACGGCCGCGCGCGGGTGTTGCTCGAAGACGTGTTCAGCAACATCTGGGTCGAAGGCGAAATCTCCAACCTCGCCCGCCCGGCGTCCGGCCACGTGTATTTCACCCTCAAGGACAGCGGTGCCCAGGTACGTTGCGCACTGTTCCGGCAGAACGCGGCGCGGGTGCGTCAGGCATTGAAGGATGGCCTGGCGGTGAAGGTCCGCGGCAAGGTTTCGCTGTTCGAGGGCCGTGGCGACTATCAGTTGATCCTCGATACCGTGGAGCCGGCCGGTGACGGTGCGCTGCGTCTGGCCTTCGATGCGTTGAAGGAAAAACTCAGCGCCGAAGGCCTGTTCAGCGCCGAGCGCAAAGTGCCGCTGCCAGCGCATCCGCAACGCATCGGCATTATCAGCTCGCCCACCGGCGCGGTGATTCGCGACATCATCAGCGTATTCCGGCGCCGTGCGCCGCAGATTCAACTCACGTTGATCCCCACTGCCGTGCAGGGCCGCGAAGCCACTGCGCAGATTGTGCGCGCATTGAAACTGGCGGACGCCCGCGGTTTCGATGCGTTGATCCTGGCCCGTGGCGGCGGCTCGCTGGAAGACCTCTGGTGCTTCAACGAAGAAGCCGTGGCCCGCGCCGTGGATGCCTGCGTGACGCCGATTGTCAGCGCCGTCGGCCATGAAACCGACGTATCGATCAGCGACTTCGTGGCCGACGTCCGTGCCCCGACGCCGTCCGCCGCCGCCGAACTGCTCGCGCCGGATTCCAGTGACCTGGTCCGCCGGGTCGAAAGCCTGCATCGACGGCTGGTGATGCGTATCCGCGACCGCTTGATGCGTGATCGACTGCGCCTGGAAGGCATGTCCCGCCGCTTGCGCCATCCCGGCGAACGTCTGCGCCAGCAAGCGCAACGCCTGGATGATCTGGACATGCGCATGCGCCGCGCGTTCGAACGCAGCCTCAATACCCGTCGCGAACGGTTGATCCGTCTGGAAACACGCCTCGCCGGGCAACATCCGGGACGGCAACTGGCCATGCTCCGTCAGCGCCTCGACAGCCTTGCCGAACGCCTGCCCCGTGCCATGCGCGAAGGGCTCAAATCCCGTCGCCTGCAACTGCAAAGCCAGATGCAGACGCTGCATGTGGTCAGCCCTTTGGCGACCCTTGGCCGTGGCTACAGCATTTTGCTGGACGAACGCGGCAACGCGATCCGCAACGCCGCGCAAACCCACAACGGTCAGCGCCTGAAAGCCAGACTTGGCGAAGGCGAACTGCAAGTGCGGGTCGAAGACAATCACCTGACGCCTGTCACCCTTTCTTTACTGGATTGATCCATGCCGCGTTTTTTAGCTCCGCTGCTGTTGCTGTGCCTGACCTTCAATGCCCACGCCGACAGTTACATCACCCGCCTGTTGAACAAACCGGTGCCGGGCGGCGTAGCTGTGGTGGATCTGGGCGCCTCGGTGCAGGCGCCGAAGGCCAGTTATCAGGGCAAACCGGTGCTGGTGGTCAAGGAACAGAACAACTGGCTGGCGATTGTCGGCGTGCCGCTGACGGTTAAACCGGGCACGCAGCAGGTCAGCAGTGGCGGTCGCACTCTAAATTTCAACGTGGGTAACAAGAAATACCCGGAACAGCACATCACCTTGAAGAACACGCAGCAGGTCAATCCGAACCCGGAGAATCTCAAGCGCATCGAGGGTGAGTTGGCCGAACAGATCCAGGCTTACAGCAGCTTCAGCCCAAACACCCCGAGCAACCTGTTGCTGGACAAACCGGTCAACGGCCCGCTGTCGAGCAAGTTCGGCGTGCGCCGGTTCTTTAATGGTGAGGAGCGTAATCCTCACTCCGGCCTGGACTTCGCCGTGCCTGCCGGTACGCCGATCAAGACCCCGGCTGCCGGCAAGGTGATCTTGATCGGTAACTACTTTTTCAACGGCAACACGGTGTTTGTTGATCACGGACAGGGCTTTATCAGCATGTTCTGCCACATGTCGAAAATTGACGTGAAGGTGGGCCAGCAATTGGCCCGTGGTGGAGTGGTCGGGAAAGTCGGTTCCACCGGGCGCGCGACCGGGCCGCATATGCACTGGAACGTCAGCCTGAATGATGCGCGGGTGGATCCGGCTATCTTTATAGGTGCATTTCAACCTTGAATAGTTTTTGTGGCTGATGGCCTCTTCGCGAGCAGGCTCGCTCCCACAGTTGATCTACGGTGCGGCAAAGATTAAATGTGGGAGCGAGCCTGCTCGCGAAGGCGATATCACCGACGCCGCTTATTCCGCGTCCAGGTCCTCAATCCCATGGACTTCCCGGTCTGCCAGACAGTGTTTGACCCAGGCCTGCGTTTCCTCCGAGAAACCCGTCAATTCTTCAGGCGTGATCAGCTCGCGGGCACACAACCCCAGCAAGTGAGAGCGGGCCTCATGGCGTGAGAACCTGAAAACGCCAAACGCCCAATAAAGCTCTTTTTGCCCGGCCTTCAGCAGTTCTTCGCTGGCTTCTATCCGCTCATAAGGCACCAGGCTTTTATCCAGCACCGTACGCTCGACCTCCTCCATGATCCGCACGCACATTCGCTCATGGGCCAACGGACGCAGTGCGCTATAAAGCTTCCAATCCGACTCGTTCATTGCCGACTCCTGCCTGCCAGTAGTCCTTGGTGAGGCTTTAAGAATAGCCGCGCTGACACGCTCCATCTCGGAAAGCCTTCAATTGCGCATCGCTCAAACCTCGCGCAAACATAAAAACAATCACCACCGTTCACCGCAATAAAATCTCGATACCCATGACTTTTCGAGGATTCCTCTCAATTTTTTTCGACCGCTTGCCATCCTTCACCCTCGCGGTTAGGGTTGAAGGCATGAAAACCTCTCACACCCTCATTCAGCTTCGCCAGCACCGCAGCCTGTGCCTTGTCAGTGCACGACTGCCAGGCTGAATCGCGGTGCCTCGTCCTACCCTTTATCCCCAGAACATTTGATCCACCGGCAGGCCGCCTTTTTTCGGCCCACACAATAAGGATTTCCCGATGAGCATGCTCAAAGACCCGTCTTCGAAATACCGCGCGTTCCCGACCATCGACATCCCGGACCGCACCTGGCCGTCGAAGACCATTACCGCCGCGCCGATCTGGTGCAGCTCGGACCTTCGTGATGGTAACCAGTCGCTGATCGAACCAATGGACGCGGTCAAGAAGCTGCGTTTCTGGAAAACCCTGGTGTCGGTCGGCGTTAAAGAAATCGAAGCGTCGTTCCCGGCGGCTTCGCAAACCGACTTCGACTTCGTGCGTACCCTGATCGAAGGCAACCACATCCCGGACGACACCACCATTCAAGTGCTGACCCAGGGCCGTGAAGATTTGATCGAGCGCACCTTCGAATCCCTGCGCGGGGCGAAGAAAGCCATCGTTCACCTGTACAACGCCACCTCCCCCTCCTTCCGTCGCATTGTCTTCAACCAGGACAAGGAAGGGGTCAAGGCCATCGCCGTGAACGCGGCCAAGCTGTTCGTCAAATATGCCGCCCAGCAGCCAAACACCGAGTGGACCTTCGAATACTCGCCAGAAACCTTCAGCGCCACCGAGCTCGAGTTCGCCAAAGAAGTCTGCGACGCAGTCATCGAAGTCTGGAACCCGACGCCTGAGCACAAGGTGATTCTCAACCTGCCAGCCACCGTCGAATGCGCGACCCCGAACATCTATGCCGACCAGATCGAATGGTTCGGCCGTCACATCAACCGTCGTGACAGCGTGATCATCAGCCTGCACACCCACAACGACCGTGGCACGGGCGTTGCGGCTACCGAACTGGGCCTGATGGCCGGCGCCGACCGTGTCGAAGGCTGCCTGTTCGGCAACGGCGAGCGTACCGGTAACGTCGACCTGGTCACCGTGGCGTTGAACCTCTACACCCAGGGCATTCACCCTGAACTGGACTTCTCCGACATCGACGGCGTGCGCAAAGTTGTCGAAGAATGCAACCAGATCCAGGTGCACCCACGCCACCCGTACGTCGGCGACCTGGTTCACACCGCGTTCTCCGGCTCCCACCAGGATGCCATCCGCAAGGGCTTCGCCCAGCAAAAACCGGACGCCCTGTGGGAAGTGCCGTACTTGCCGATCGACCCGGCCGACATCGGCCGCAGCTACGAGGCGGTGATCCGCGTCAACAGCCAGTCGGGCAAGGGCGGTATCGCTTACCTGCTGGAACAGGAATACGGCATCAGCTTGCCGCGTCGCATGCAGATCGAGTTCAGCCAGGTTGTGCAGCGTGAAACCGATCGCCTCGGCCTGGAGATGACCGCCCAACAGATCCACGCACTGCTGCACAGCGAGTATTTGCAGGCCAACACCCCGTATGCGCTGGTCAGCCATCGCCTGCAGGAAGAAAACGGTCACAGCGCCGTGGAAGTGGAAGTCTCGGGTAAAGGTCAGGGCGAAACCAACCTGCACTGGCGCGGCAAGGGCAACGGTGCCCTGGAAGCGCTGGTGGCCGGTCTGCCGATTCCGGTTGAGATCATGGACTACAACGAACACGCGATCGGCGCGGGCACCAATGCCAAGGCGGCGGCCTACATTGAACTGCGCGTGAACGGCGAGCGTGCGGTGCATGGCGTTGGTATCGATGAAAACATCACCACCGCGAGCTTCAAGGCCCTGTTCAGCGCGCTCAACCGCTCCCTGAGCCAGCCGGAAGCGAAAGCGGCGTAAGTTCTCCGCTGCAATGCAAAAGGCCCCGGGCTGAAAACCTAGGGGCCTTTTTGTTTGCCTGCAATTTTTGTAGTGCCTGTTATGCCCCCTTCGCGAGCAGGCTCGCTCCCACAATTGAATGGTGTAAACACGGACAATGTGGGAGCGAGCCTGCTCGCGAAGGGGCCGGTTCAGGCAACCGAAATCTCAGGTGAACTCAAAGGTATCCGCATCCAGATTCGCCGGAAACCGCGTGCGATACGCCGCCAGTTCCGCCGCGTCCAGAACAACCTTGAACACTCCGTCAGCTTCGCCTGCGCTAAGCAAGGTTTCACCTTGGAAGTCCAGCACCTGACTGTCGCCGGTATACGCGAAGCCTTTGCCGTCAGTACCAATGCGATTCACCGCCGCCACGTAGCAAAGGTTTTCGATCGCCCGCGCTGGCAGTAAACGGTTCCAGTGCTGACGCCGTGCCCCCGGCCAGTTGGCGGTGTACAGCAGCAAATCGGTGTCCTGAGCATCGCGGCTCCAGACCGGGAAGCGCAGGTCGTAGCAAATCAGCGGCCGCACTCGCCAGCCCTTGAGTTCGAACTGCACCTGACGCTCGCCGGGGGTGAAGTGGTTATGCTCGCCGGCCATGCGGAACAGATGGCGCTTGTCGTAGTGCCACACCTCCCCGTCCGGCCGCGCCCACAACAGGCGATTGCGATGGCTGCCGTCAGCCGCCTGGACGATCACACTGCCGGTGATCACCGCATCCAGTTTCGCCGCCTGAACCCGCAGCCATTTGCTGGTGGGACCGTTTTCCGACTCGGCGAGGGTCTCGGACTCCATCGAGAAACCGGTGGTGAACATCTCCGGCAGGATGATCAGGTCAGCGCCGCGAGCCTGTTCCAGCAACGGCTCGAAATGCTCCAGATTGGCCTGACGATCGTGCCAGGCCAGGGAGGTCTGGATCAGCGCGATGTTCAGATTGGGTAGCGCACTCAGATCACGCATAGTTTTGCCGCTGCTTCACGCAGGGTCTCCTCGCGTTTGGCGAAGCACAGGCGCACCAGGCGCTGGCCTTCGGGCGGCGTCTGGTAGAGCACCGAGATCGGGATGCTCGCCACGCCATGTTCGCGGGTCATCCACAACGCCATCTCGACATCATTGAGGTCCGGGCGAATCTGCGAGTAATCGACCAATTGGAAATACGTGCCGGCCACTCGGGTGAAGCTCAAGCGCGACGGCGTCAGAAGATCGCAGAACAGATCGCGCTTGGCCTGATAGAACGCCGGCAGCTCTTCGATGTGTTCCGGGTGTTCGGCCATGTAGTCGGCCAAGGCATATTGCAGCGGTGTTACGCCGCAGAAACTGACGTATTGGTGAACCTTGCGCAGCTCGGCGGTGAGGGCCGGCGGTGCGACCACGTAGCCGGTTTTCCAGCCAGTGACGTGATAAGTCTTGCCGAAGGAGCTGACCACGAATGCACGCTGATACAGCTCTTCGTGATTCAGCACGCTGACGTGGGGTACACCATCGAACACCAGGTGTTCGTAGACCTCATCGCTGATGACATAGATGTCGCGGTCGCGAATCAACGCCGCCAGCTGATCCAGTTCGGCACGACTGATCAGTGCACCGCTTGGGTTATGTGGGGTGTTGAGGATGATCATCCTCGTGCGCGGTGTAATGGCTTCACCCAGCTTCTGAAAGTCGATGGCGAAGTCATTCAGGCCCAACTGCACATGAACGCAACGACCACCGGCCAGCTCCACCGAAGGCTCATAACTGTCGTAGGCCGGATCGAAGACGATCACTTCGTCGCCGCGGTGGATAACCGCTTGAATGGCGCAGAAGATCGCCTGGGTTGCACCGGGCGTGACTGTCACTTCATGGTCGGCATCCACATTGACGCCGTAGCTGCGGGCGATCTTCGCCGCAATCTGCTGACGTAATACCGGAAGGCCGGTCATCGGCGAATACTGGTTGTGGCCATTGGCGATATGCCGACCGACCGCATCGCACAGGGCCTGCGGGGCATCGAAGTCGGGAAAACCCTGGGACAGGTTCAGCGCCCCGGTTTGCGCCGCGAGCTGAGACATCTGAGTGAAGATAGTGATGCCGACATTCGGCAGCTTACTGGTGATCATCGGTGATTCCCTGCTCTACACCCGGCTCTACGGCGGCGCGGGAGAGCCCGAGGATAGCCCAAACGACAGGCATGAAAAAGGGCGCCATTGGCGCCCTCTTCATTCCACGGAAAAAACCTGAATCAGCGCTTGTCGCGGCGCTTTTTATCGGCTTTCTTGTGGTGCGACATCATGCGACGCTTCTTGTTGACCTGACGGTCAGTGAGCGAGTTCTTTTTGCTTTCGTACGGGTTCTCGCCGCCCTTGAACTCGATGCGGATCGGCGTACCGACCAGCTTCAAGACACGACGGTAAGTGTTTTCCAGATACCGCACGTAAGACTTCGGCACTTTCTCGATCTGGTTACCGTGAATCACGATAATCGGCGGGTTGGCACCACCCAAGTGGGCATAACGCAGCTTGATCCGGCGGTTGTTGACCATCGGTGGCGCGTGCTCACCGACCGCATCTTCCAGAATCTGGGTCAGGCGGTTGGTTGGCCAGCGGGTAACCGCGGACTTGAACGAGTTCTGTACGGAGGCGTAGAGGTTGCCCACGCCCGTGCCGTGCAGGGCCGAGATGAAGTGGATGTCGGCGAAGTCGACGAAGAACAGTCGACGTTGCAGCTCGACCTTCACGAAGTCGCGCTCACTCGGCGTCATGCCGTCCCACTTGTTGATCGCGATAACCAATGCACGACCCGCTTCCAGGGCAAAGCCCAGCAGGTTGAGGTCGTGGTCCACCACGCCTTCGCGGGCGTCCATTACGAAGATCACCACGTTGGCGTCTTTGATCGCTTGCAGGGTTTTGACCACGGAGAATTTTTCGACTTCTTCGTGGATCTTGCCGCGCTTGCGCACACCAGCGGTGTCGATCAGCGTGTACTTCTCGTCGTTACGCTCGAACGGGATGTAGATGCTGTCGCGGGTGGTGCCGGGTTCGTCATACACGATCACCCGGTCTTCACCGAGCATGCGGTTGACCAGGGTCGACTTGCCGACGTTCGGACGGCCAATGATTGCGATCTTGATACCGTCTTTTTCGCTCGGGCCAGGAATGCGCTTGGCTTCCTCGCCTTCGGCAACGATCTCTTCTTCGCCGTCTTCAGGCTCTTCTTCGTCTTTCGGGAAGTCGCTGAGGGCGATTTCCAGCATCTGGGTGATGCCACGACCATGAGCACCGGCGATCGGGATCGCGTGGCCCATGCCCAACGGGGCGAATTCGGCGCGGGCCATTTCAGGGTCGATGTTGTCGACCTTGTTGGCAACCACGTAAGAACGCTTGTTACGTTTGCGCAAATGCTCGGCGATCATCTGGTCGGCGGCGGTGAAACCGGCCTTGGCATCTACCAGGAACAGAACGACATCCGCTTCTTCAATGGCCAGCAGCGACTGCTCGGCCATTTTTTCGTCCATACCGTGCTCGTCACCGGAGATACCGCCGGTGTCGACCAGAATGGAGGAACGCCCTTGCCCCTTGGCCTCACCGGAGTGGCGATCACGGGTC